>CAISDV010000001.1 GCA_903884185.1 uncultured Chitinophagaceae bacterium
AGTTAGATACGGAGTGAATAATAAACTCTTAGGTTAAACTTACCCTAAGAATCGGCCCTTTCTAACCTGATTTCGTTTATATCCGATAGGTTTGCATCCCCCTATAGCCGCAGCTACTGGGGGATGTTTCATTAAAAAATAGCAGGAATGAGGGTGTTAAAAAATTACATGAAGCTGGTGAACAACAAACCGGGGCTATTTATCTTTTCTTCTTTGTTTATACTTGCCAGCCTGGCTTTTGTTCCGGGTGGCGATAATATAAGGGGGAATAAGGCAGCGCCTTCAAAAGAAAAGATGGTGGAGATAAAAGGTGCATCTATTTACGAAAGCCTTGGATTGAATGAACTGGGACTTTCACAAACCGCTTTTCTCTACGCATTGAAAGGGTTTACAAAGCTTCAATCAGCCGGAAAACTTCTTAACGACAATATTCTTTCCATTATTGATTTCAGCATGCCATCAAGCAAGAAGAGATTATTTATCATTGATATGAAGGCTGGTGAATTATTGTTCAACACATTTGTTTCTCATGGTAAAAACTCTGGAAAAGAAACAGCTACAAAATTTTCAAATAAAAGAAACAGTTTTAAAAGCAGCCTTGGTTTTTATATAACAGGCGATACTTATAACGGACACAATGGCTATTCTCTGCGTCTTGAAGGAGAAGAAAAAGGGATCAACGATAATGCTTTGAGCAGAGGTATCGTAATGCATAGCGCCGCGTATGTAGATGAAAGTTATATCGACAGGCAAGGTTATATTGGCCGAAGCGAAGGGTGCCCGGCAATACCTGAAGAATTGCATGTAGACATCATTGAAAAAATAAGGAACGGCTCCTGCCTGTTCATGTACAGTCCCAATAAAAATTATGTTTCCCATTCCAAAATGATCAAGGGAGCTTTGGGATAGTTTTCACGCGAATCCCGAAACTTCGGGATTTGCGTGAAACAATATATTATATTAGCTCCCGGTAACCCCGGCTAATATGAAAGGTAAATTCATCCGCAATATTTCTGCCAACACCTTTCAACTGGCCATTAACCAGCTCTTCGGTTTCGCGATCTTCTATATTTTATCAAGAGAATTAGACAAGAACAATTTTGGGCAGATCAACTGGGCACTGGCTGTATTGCTTACTTCCTTCAGCATTCTCTCCTGTGGCATCGACCAGGTAACAGTAAAAAAAATAGCAGCGGGAGATGACCCGCACTCTGTTCTCTCGCTCTATATCTGCCATGTGTTGATGGCAGGCGGCTTGTTTTATGGAGCTTTATTCATTGGGCAAATACTCTTTCCTAATCTCCCGGGTCAATATCATATTTTATTGTTGTTGGGTATTGGCAAGCTGATGTTTTTTTTCTCTTCTCCTTTTAAACAACTCGCCAATGGATTGGAGAAATTTAATTTACTCGCATACATGTCCGTTGGTTCCAATATTATCAGGGGAACCGGATTGGTCGTTGTAGCATTGCTTCATTCTGTAAGCATGTCTTCTGTGATACTTGTTTTTATTGCACTACTTTGGTCTATACTCTAACGGAAAACCCTCAATATAAAAAAGTATATATTGATTTCGAAGAAGGTGATCACAGCGGACCGCCAGGATTTTTTACCCGCGAAAATTTCAAGAAAAGATATATTATTTGTAAATAAATTCTGGCTGAGAACCAGAAAAATCCTGTCCATCCTACAATCCCGTAATCTTGTTCAAGACAGTATCCCGTATCCCCCATCTCGCATCCCCCATCACTTCACCTCCTCAAACTCAATATAATCTTCACTCGGAGCAGTATGATTCTTCTGAGTATGAGTTTGTTGCGCGGAATGCTGTTGCGTATATCCACCCTGTTGCCTTTGTTGCTCCTCCTGCATTTCCCGGATCTTGGCCTTCATCTGTGAAGCCGCCTTGCTCACAGGGATCACCAGCCCGAATATGAACCTGTAAGCCAGGTAAAAAAGGATCGCCCAAAAAATGACTATGAACATAATGGCGCAAAGGTAAAGAGTCAAAAGAATTGTCCAATTGTTAAAATAGACTGTCGGCAAGGCCGCAGAACTGAAATTTGGAAGATAAGCCCCCCTTTCCCTACATTTGCAACGGACAAAGAACAAAAGAAGGGAACGAGATTCGTTCCCTTCTGCTTTATAGGTATGGCAACAGACACTCAAATACAGGAAATCGAAAAGCTGGTGGGACAGGTACTGGCAGAAGAGGCAGAATATTTCTGCGTTGAGATCCGTATCAAGCCTACCAATAATATAAAAGTGTTCCTTGAAGGCGATAATGGACTGGCAATAGAAAAATGTGTTCGCTTCAACAGGCAATTATATAAGCTGATGGAAGAAGCCGCACTTTATCCGGATGGCAATTTTAGCCTGGAAGTATCATCGCCAGGAATAGAAGAGCCTTTGAAAATGCATCGCCAGTACCTCAAAAATATTGGCAGGGAAGTGGAAGTGGTCTTTAAGGATGAAAGTGTGAAAATTGGCAAGCTGCTTGCCGCAACAGAAGCCGATATCATCATTGAATCCACCAGTGGCAAAGGAAAAAAAATCGTTATAGAACAATTCGTTATTCCATTTGATAATATAAAAACAACAACCGTTCAAATTAAATTTTAACTCCGTTCAACTGCTCCTTCCCGCCTCAGTCGGGACAAGCAGCCACGCGGACATGTAATCAAACAAAGAGCCATGGCAAGTATTAATCTGATTGACGCATTCCAGGATTTTAAAGACGCAGAAAATTTAGATCGTCCCACGATGATGAAAGTGGTGGAAGATGTTTTTAAAACCCTGCTCCGTAAAAAATTCGGTAGTGATGAAAACTTTGATGTAATTGTAAACGCTGAAAAAGGTGACCTTGAGATCATCCGCCGCCGCATGATCGTTGAAGACGGCGAAGTGATGGATCCTTTAGCTGAAGTGGCTTACAGCCAGGCAGTAAAGATCGAACCCGATTTTGAAGTGGGTGAAGAATTATACGAAGAAGTGGATATGCTTGATTTTGGCCGCCGCGCCATCCTCGCCGCAAAACAAACACTGGCAAGCCGTATCAGCGATTTGAAGAAAAATGTATTGGTAAAAAAATATGGCGACCGCGTTGGAGAAATTATCTCAGCCGAAGTGTACCAGGTTTGGAAAAAAGAAGTGTTGTTGCTTGATGAAGAAAGCAATGAACTGATCCTTCCAAAATCAGAACAGATACCACAAGATTATTTTAAGAAAGGAGAAACAATACGTGCAGTAGTAGCAAGAGTGGATATGAAAAATAATTCACCGGTGATCATCTTATCAAGAACAAGCCCGATGTTCCTTTCCAAATTACTGGAAATAGAAGTACCTGAAATATTTGATGGTTTGATAGCGATCAAAAAGATCGTGCGCGATCCGGGAGAAAGGGCCAAAGTAGCGGTGGAAAGCTATGACGACAGGATCGATCCTGTTGGTGCGTGTGTAGGAATGAAAGGAAGCCGTATCCATGGCATCGTTCGCGAACTGAAAAATGAGAACATTGATGTTATCAATTTTACAACCAATACACAATTGCTGATCCAGCGTTCATTAACACCTGCCAAGATCAGTTACATGAATATTGATAATGAAAAGAAACAAGCAGATGTATATCTCAAAGCAGACCAGGTAAGCCTTGCTATCGGACGCCGCGGAGTAAATATCAAACTTGCCTGCGAGCTCACCGGTTATGAACTGGATGTGTTCCGTGAAGATGAAGAACAGACAGATGAATTTGATATTGACCTGGAAGAATTCAGTGATGAGATCGAAACATGGATCATTGACGAATTTAAACGTGTAGGTTGTGATACGGCAAGAAGCGTACTGAACCTCAACGACGAAGAGCTGGAAAGAAGGACCGATCTTGAAAAAGAAACTATCGCTGACGTAAGAAAAGTATTACAAGCAGAATTTAGCAAAGAATAAAATAAAAATTAAAATGGTTCCAATTTATTTAAAACAAATCGGAACCACTGGACTAAAAAACACTGAATGTCAGAACTGAAATTGCCAAGATTATTAGCCGCAGCCAAAGAATTCAACATCGGGCAGGATACCCTGATTGAATTTTTGGCGAAGCGTGGATTTGCCCGTGATGACCTGAAGCCTACTGCAAAGCTTTCGGAAGATATGTACTATGCCCTGCAGGCAGAGTTTCAGAGCGATAAAGTAGCAAAGAACAAGGCCGACCAGGTAGAGATACCAAAAGGTGGTGGCGAGCCAAAAAAGAAAAGGGATGAGGAAGAGATCACATTCAGGAAAGAAGTAAAACCAGGTGCTGAAACCGCCAAACCTGTAGTTAAGGAAGTAAAAGCAGAAGAACCGAAAGAAGAAAAACCTGTTGCGAAAAAAGAAGAAAAAATTCCAGAACCTGAACACGTAAAGATAGAGGCGCCAGAAATTGAATCGCCAAAAGTGTTGGATAAGATTGACCTGAGCACGATAGATTCGTCTACAAGGCCAAAGAAATCAGCTAAGAAAAAAGAAACGCCTAAAGAAGAAGCGCCTGCACCAGAACCGGAAACTAAAAAAGCCGGAAAGAAAAAGAAAGAAGAACCAGTAAAAGAAAAAGCAGCCGAGCCTGTTGCAAAAGAGCAACCCTCTATTGAAAAAGTAGAAGATGATGCGCCGCCTGTTATTGAAAATATTGCGATAGATAAATTGACCGGCCCTAAAATATTAGGTAAGATCGAATTGCCAGTTGATAGTGAAACAAGGCCCAAGCCAGGGTCAGCATCAGCAAAAGAAGAAAGCCGTAAACGCAAACGCATTCCTATTAATAAAGCAGGTGGTGGAGATCAGCAGGGAGGACGTCCCGGATTCAGGCCGCCTGCAACTGATAGCAATGGCCAACCAACTACCGGCCCTAACAGGCCAATCGTCAGCGCTGGAAACAGGGGTGGCGGACAAGGTGGTGGTGGATTTAATCGCGGAGGTGGTGGTGGCGCGCCAGCTCGTGGTGGTGGCGGACAACGCACTGGTGGCGGACGCGGAAGAGATGTGCGGCAGGACCCCAAAGAAATAGACGCAAAAGAAATACAGGATAAGATAAAAGAAACGCAGGCAAAACTTGCAGGAAGTGGCGGGCGAGGTAAAAGTTTAAAAGCAAAATACCGTCGTGCTAAAAGAGATGAAGCAGCCGATGCAGTGGGTGAACCAATAGATGATAATAAACTACAGGTAACGGAATTTGTTACGGTAAGCGAATTGGCCAACCTGATGGATGTAAGTTTCACAGATGTCATCAGCAAGTGTATGGGTCTTGGAGTGATGGTATCTATTAACCAGCGCCTGGATGCGGAAGTAATTGAATTGGTGGCGAGTGAATTTAATTTTGAAGTAGAATTTATTGGAGTGGATGATGTGGATGAAATGGAAGAAGAAGAGGATGAAGATAATCCCGAAGAACTCACAGGGCGCCCGCCGATCGTTACGATCATGGGACATGTGGATCATGGTAAAACGTCATTGCTGGATTATATACGCAGCGCTAATGTGGTAGCGGGTGAAGCGGGTGGTATCACGCAACATATTGGAGCGTATGAAGTAACCCTTCCAACAACCGGTAAGCATATTACATTCCTGGATACACCGGGCCATGAAGCATTTACAGCGATGCGTGCACGTGGTGCGAAGATCACAGATATTGCAGTGATCGTTGTGGCTGCTGATGATGCAGTGATGCCTCAAACCAAAGAAGCCATCAGCCATGCACAAGCAGCTGGTGTGCCGATGATCTTTGCTGTAAATAAAATTGATAAGGACGGAGCCAATCCTCAAAAAATATATGAACAACTTTCACAAATGAATATCCTTGTGGAAGAGTGGGGTGGCAAATTCCAGTCGCAGGAACTCTCTGCAAAAAAAGGAGAGAAAGTAGACCTTCTCCTCGAAAAAATTCTTCTCGAAGCAGAAATATTAGACCTGAAAGCAAATGCTGCAAAAGATGCTACAGGTACTATTATTGAAGCGTCTTTAGATAAAGGCCGCGGATACATAGCAACCATATTGGTACAGAACGGAACATTAAGACAGGGCGACCTGATCGTATCGGGCCAGCATTATGGCCGTATCAAAGCCATGTTCAATGAACGTAACCTGCGTGTAACGGAAGCGCCGCCATCAACACCTGTTGTGATACTCGGGTTGAACGGTGCACCACAGGCCGGTGAAAAATTCAAGGTGTTTGAAGAAGAAGCGGAAGCAAAAGAAGTGGCATCCAAAAGAGCGCAGCTACTTCGTGAACAAGGGCTTCGTGCAAGGAAACATATTACACTCGATGAAATTGGACGCAGGTTGGCATTGGGCAATTTTAAAGAACTGAACATTATCATCAAGGGTGATGTGGATGGTTCGGTGGAAGCATTGAGTGATTCATTACAAAAATTATCAACTCCCGAAATTGCTATACGCGTAGTGCATAAAGCAGTAGGGCAGATATCTGAAAGTGATGTATTGCTGGCTACTGCATCAGACGCCATCCTGATAGGATTTAATGTACGCCCTTCTTTGCAGGCCAACCGACTTGCCCAGAATGAAGGAGTGGAAATAAAAATGTACTCCATCATTTATAATGCCATCGAAGAAGTGAAGAGCGCGATGGAAGGAATGCTTGAACCTAAGATACAGGAAAAAGAAGTCGCTACTGTTGAGATACGTGAAGTGTACAAATTTGACAAGGCCACTGTTGCCGGTTCTTTTGTACTGGAAGGGAAGATCAAAAGAGATGCAAAGATCCGCCTGTTCCGCGATGGTATCCTTTTATATCCAAGACAGGAAGGCGCTTTTGCAGAACTGGGCAGCTTGAAACGCTATAAGGATGATATGAAAGATGTGGCAGCCAATATGGAATGTGGGCTCACCATCAAAAACTATATCGATATCAATGTTGGCGATACCATTGTAGCCTACGAAGAAGAAGAAGTAAAACGTACTTTATAGAAGGCCCGGCAGCATCCTCATTTTTTTGTTAAAACCATGCTGCAGGGGTGATTGCAAGTGGCGATCGGTTATTTTTGATGCAACAAGCTTATTATGAAAAAACTATACTTTCTGTTTTGTATGATCGTGGCCGGGTCTTCCCTGGTTCATGCACAGATACAAAAAGTGGTGGCAGATAAGATCATCGCGCAGGTGGGCGACAAGATCATTCTTCGTTCAGATATCATGAATGCCCTCTCCGATTACAGGAGGCAGGGACAGGAACTTCCCCCCAATCCGGAGTGCGCTTTTTTACAGGGGCAATTAATTCAGAAAGCACTGGTTTTGCAGGCAGAGAAAGATTCATTACCCATAACGGAAGATGAAATTGATGCTGCATTGGATAACAGGATACGTTTCTTTATTGGACAGTATGGTGGTAAAGAAATCCTGGAAGAGATTGCTGGAAAAAATGTGTACCAGATCAAGGAAGACCTGAGGCAGAGCCTGCGTGAACAGAAACTGGCAGAAGATATGCGCCGTAAGGTGCTGGAAAATATCAAGATCACTCCAGTAGAAGTGAACGCTTATTTTGCAAAGATCCCGAAAGACAGTTTGGCGTTTTATGAAAGCGAGATAGAAGTAAGCCAGATCGTGATACAGCCATTGGCGAACAGGGATGTGGACGACTATATCATCAAACAATTGTATGATTATAAAAAGCAGGTGGAAGTGGGAGTGAAAAAATTTGAACAGCTTGCAAAAAATTTCAGTGAAGATCCCGGAACAAAAGATTTAGGCGGGCAAATGAATATGAATCGCAATGACAAGAACTGGGACCCTGCGTTTTTCTCTGCTGCGTTTAAATTGAAAGAAGGACAGATATCACCCGTGATCAAATCAAAATTTGGTTATCATATTATACAGATGGTCAGCCGTTCGGGCGATGATGCTGTGGTAAGGCATTTATTAATGATACCACCCGTTACAGATGAAGAAGTAAAAATAGCCGTGCAAAAAGCAGACTCTGTCAGGAACCTGATCGTCTCGCGCACTATGAGTTTTGCTGAAGCCGTTCTAAAATACACGGATGATGAGCAAGGTAAAAGCAATGCCGGTACTATACAGGGAAAGAATGGCGAAACATATATCACCATCGATCAGTTACCTGATAATTTTTTAGTGCGTTCCATTACAGACCTGAAACCGGGTGAATATTCAAAGCCACAATCTTATACAGATGCGCAGGGCCGCAAAATGGTGAGGATCGTTTACCTGAAAACACGTACCACACCGCATCGTGAAAGCCTGAAAGACGACTATAATAAAATTGCGCAAAGGGCGCTGGATGAAAAGAAACAGGGTGTCCTGGAAAAATGGTTTAAGGGGCATTTGCCTGATTATTATATTACTATCGACAAAGAATATAACGGCTGCAGTTCACTGGCTGACTGGTGGAAATACGCCGCTAAAAACTAATATCTTTCAATCTTTTATAGTCCCGTTCCCAACTGAGCGGGATTTTTTTTTGAAAAGATTTTGTAAATTCAATGTATATACATACATTTGTATTGTGAAACTGGAACAAGCCATACAAAGCAGTAAATTCAAGAACGACGTGCACAAAGCAGGGTTGAATATATTATATACCGCCTGGTGGCTAAAGACGGTGACCAGCAAAGAACTGAAAGAATTCGGGTTAACGCATGAGCAGTACAATGTGTTGCGCATCCTCAAGGGCAAACACCCTTCGCAGATGTGTGTACGGGATATTGCTTCGCGAATGATAGAGAAAAACTCTAATGTACCAAGGATCATAGACCGGCTGGAATTGAAAAAACTGGTAAAGCGTTCTACATCTGCCATCGACAAAAGAGAAACAGTGATGACGCTTACCCAGGCAGGACTGACCATACTTTCTTCCTGCACTGAAAAAGTAAATGATGCGTTTGATCAGACAATTTCACTGTCAGGGCAAGACGCAGCTACCCTGAACACACTGCTTGAAAAATTGAGACAGAACGAAGGCTAATTTTTTTAATTATATACGTGTATATACACGGAATAAATCAAACTTAAAAAAGGAAAAATATGAAAACGATATTACACAAGGCCAATACAAGAGGCCACTTGAATTTTGGATGGCTCGACGCTAACTATAGTTTCAGCTTCGGGCAATATTATGATCCCACAAGGATACATTTTGGTGCATTGCGGGTATTGAATGATGATATTGTCAAAGGCGGCTTTGGATTTGGCACACACCCGCACGATAACATGGAAATTGTTACGATCCCATTAGAGGGAGCGCTGGAACACAAAGACAGTACCGGCGGGCATGGCGTGATAAAAAAATATGACGTCCAGGTAATGAGCGCGGGCAGTGGTATCAAACATTCAGAATTCAATCACAGTAAAACGGAAGATGCCAACACTCTGCAGATATGGGTGCTTCCTGCAAAAATGAATATCACCCCGCGGTACGACCAGAAAACATATCTGCCTGAAGGAAGGCAGGATAAATTTCAGACCGTGGTGGCGCCTGATGATGCCAACGCGCTTTCGCTCAACCAGGACACCTGGTTCTCGCTGGGCAATTTTTCAAAAGGCTTTGAAACCGGCTACCAGCTTCATAAAGAAGGAAATGGCGTGTATGCTTTTTTACTGAGTGGCGACGCAACGGTTGCCGAAACAAAAATGGAACACAGAGATGGCTTAGGAATATCAGGAACACCATCCTTCCAAATAAAGGCAAATGAAAATTCGGAACTATTATTGATAGAGGTACCCATGAATATTGATTCATCATTATAAAACCAATAAAATTTACAAAATGGCAACGTACAAAATTGATGCAACGCATTCAGAGATCAGCTTTAAAGTAAAACACATGATGATCACGAATGTAACAGGTAGTTTTACAAAATTTGATGCTGATATGGAATCAGCCAAAGAAGATTTTACAGATGCAAAGATCAGCTTTGAAGCAGATACCAACAGTGTAAATACACACAACGAACAAAGGGATGCGCATTTAAAAGGCGATGATTTCTTTGCAGCGGAGAAATTCCCGAAACTCCTTTTCAAATCTGCCGAATTCAAAAAAACAGAAGGCAACGAATACAAACTGGTGGGCGACCTTACTATCCGTGATATCACAAAGAAAGTGGAGCTCAACGTTTCGTATAACGGAACTGTGACCGATCCATGGGGACAGGTAAAAGCTGGTTTTGAGATCGAAGGAAAGATCAACAGAAAGGATTTTGGTTTAACCTGGGGAGCAGTGACCGAAGCAGGTGGTGTAGTGGTGAGTGATGAAGTAAGGTTACATTTGGGGGTGCAGATGGTGAAGCAAGCCTAAAAGCCGTTACCAGTTTCTAGTTACCAGTTGTTGAAATTTAAAAGTCGCCTCTTGGTAGCGTCAGGTTGAAGTTAAAACGTAATCTAACTGGCAACTAGTAACCCCCGCCTGAACGACTTAGTCGGGCAGGGGTAACCAGCAACTGATAAATAGAAATGTATGAATATTGAGATAATCTCCGGCAGCCCGCGTCAAACCAGTGTATCACACAGGCTGGCGCTTTTTTTAAAAAAAGAATTGAGTGCAAAAACAAAGCATGCTGTTGATATCATTGATGTGCGCGACTGGAACCTGCCGTTGTTACAGAATGTATTTTCCTCAGTAGAAAAAACACCTGCAGAGTTTAAGCCATTGGCGGAAAGGATGTTTGCTGCCAATGCATTTATCATGGTGACACCTGAATACAATGGCAGCTATTCACCTGCGTTACAGAACCTAATGGACCATTTCCCTAAGCAGACGCGCAAAGCGTTCGGGATAGCTACAGCTTCCCCCGGTGCATTGGGTGGGATCAGAAGTTCCCAGCAATTATTGCTTCTAGTGCCGGCGCTATTTGGTATCGCTTCCCCATTTATGCTGGTGACTCCTCAAATAGATAAAAAATTTACGCCGGAGGGCGAATTGCTGGATGCGGCTTTCAGGGGGAGTGTTGACACATTTATACAGGAATTTATATGGCTGGCGGAAACACTGCATCCCGAATAAAGCCTGAATATATTTAAAATGGAAAGCGGCGGAGTTGTAACTTCGCCCCTTTCTTTTACTACAACATGAGCGACGAGATAAAACATGAATGCGGCCTGGCTTTTATCAGGCTGCGCAAACCATTCTCTTATTACCTGCAACAATACGGCACTGTGATGTACGGTTTAAACAAACTGTACCTTCTGATGGAAAAGCAACACAACCGCGGACAAGACGGTGCAGGTGTTGTTTCGGTAAAATTAGATGTGGAGCCGGGTTATCCTTTTTTACACCGCATACGCAGCAACGCACAACAACCTATCGCAGATATTTTTTTCAGGATAGGGCAGGAAGTACAGGAGCTGGAAAAATACCAGGGCGATATTAAACAACATCCTGGTTTGATGAAAGGGCACTTGCCTTTTTTAGGTGAATTATTATTGGGCCACCTGCGTTATGGAACTCAGGGAAAAAATAACCTTGAATTTTGTCATCCATTTATTAAACGTGATATACAACCGGGACGCAACCTGGCGCTGGCAGGTAATTTCAATCTCGTCAATACAGATGAATTGTATGGCTTACTGAATATTGAACCCGGAGAATTTCAAAAGCAAAGTGACCTGGCAGCTATGATGGAAGTTGTACATCATTTTCTTGTAAAAGAAGATGCAGAAAATCCGAATGCCGCAAATATTGTGAATGTGCTGAAGAAAGCTTCTCCATTATTTGATGGCGGTTATACAGTGGGCGGGCTTATTGGCAACGGTTATAGTTTCGTGATGCGCGATGCGCATGGCATACGCCCTGCTTATTATTTTGTGAATGATGAATTTATTATTGCTGCGAGTGAAAGAGCTGCTATCCGTACCACTTTTAATGTGGGAGAAAATGAAGTGCTGGAACTGATGCCGGGGCATGCATTGATAGCAGATGATAAAGGCAATTATAAAATTGAAGAGATCGTTGAACCAAAAGAAAGACGTGCCTGTTCGTTTGAAAGAATTTATTTTTCCCGTGGCAGCGATGAAAAAATTTATCGCGAAAGAATTGCACTAGGCCGTCATTTGAGCGAACGTGTATTAGAAAATATTCATCACGACCTGAAGAATACCATTTTTTCTTATATCCCCAATACTGCAGAAGTGGCATTCTATGGCCTTGTGAAGGGAATGGAAGCTTACCTCAACAAAGTAAAAGTTCAGCGCATTTTGAGTTGGGGCAAAGATATTACCGAAGAGAGGCTGGAGGAGATGGTTACGCGAAGGATCCGCCAGGAAAAGATCGCGATCAAAGATGTGAAGCTGCGCACGTTTATCACAGAAGATGCCAACCGGAATGAAATGGTGCAGCATGTGTATGATATTACCTATGGCACCGTTCGCAAAGGAGAAGATACATTAGTTGTGATTGATGATAGTATTGTTCGTGGTACTACTTTAAGGGAAAGTATCATTCGCATGCTGGCAAGGCTGCAGCCGAAAAAGATCATTGTTGTTTCATCGGCTCCGCAAATACGCTACCCGGATTGCTATGGGATTGATATGAGCAAGTTGGGCGATTTTATTGCTTTCCGCGCAGCGATCGCTTTATTGAAAGAACGCGGAATGGAAGATGTTTTGAAAAAGGTACTTGATAAAATAAAAGAACTCCAACGTAACAACCAGTTGCACACAGAAAATATAGTAAGACAGGTGTACAAACCCTTTACCACAGAAGAGATATCAGATAAGATAGCACAGCTGATAACGCCGCCTGAAGTAAACATCCCTGTACAAGTGATCTACCAAACCATCGAAGACCTTCATGATTCTTGTCCGACGAATACCGGCGACTGGTACTTTACCGGCAACTATCCAACGCCCGGAGGCAACCGCGTAGTGAACAAGGCTTTTCTGAATTATATGGAAGGAAAGAATGTGAGAGGGTATTAGAAAATAAGACTTCGATAAATAAAAAAATTCTCTGCGAGCCTCTCCGCCTCTGCGGCGAAAAATAAAATCTTTCGAATTGAAAAATCTCCTCATCATACGACATGCCAAAAGCAGCTGGGATTTTTCTGTGATAAATGACTTTGACCGCCCGCTCAATGACCGTGGTCATAAGGATGCACCTAAAATGGCCAAACGCTTACTGGATAAGGGTATACAAATAGATACTTTTTTATCAAGTCCGGCAAAAAGGGCATTCACAACAGCCACTTATTTTGCCGAAGCCTATGGCATAAAAGAAAAAAATATCAACCTTGTACCATGCTTCGGTAGGAATTTTTTTTGAAACAGTATCGCTGGCAGATGATTCAAATCAAACCATTGCACTCTTCTCACACAACCCCGGTATCACAGCTTTTGTAAATGAACTCACAGATACAAGGATCGATAATATGCCTACCTGCGGAATATTTGCAGTGAAAATAAAAACAGATAACTGGAAAGAGTTTAAAGAAGCTAAAAAGGAATTTTGGTTCTTCACTTATCCAAAAGAAATATAAAATAGCCACAGATCCCGAAGCTTCGGGATCTGTGGCAAAAAAATAAAAAATTAGAGTTGCCGCATCAACAATTCTAATTTCTCTCTACTAAAAAAAGAAAATGAAACTGTTTTATACTGAAATTTTTCTGCAGCTTCTGTTGCACTTTTCAAGTTAAAATCATCCAGTCTCACACTAAAACATATTCCCTTCTGCATTAATATTGCTGCAATATATTC
>CAISDV010000002.1 GCA_903884185.1 uncultured Chitinophagaceae bacterium
AGTAATATTACGTACATCAAGATATATGGTTATGGAGTAAATGGCCCTATTGTGGGGGGGCATTGGTTCGATACATTCAATGGCTCTAAAGTCTTAGGCAGGTTTAACAATAATGCAATGGAGTTGCCTCTCTCCGCCCTACCTCCTCATGATGCCATTAGTATTGAATTAGATCTTTACGTTCACGATCTCTGGAAAAATGATCTCTGGAAATACACTTTCGATGGGGCTGATCGTTTTCTCACTTGCTTTTCAAACGACAGTTCTGTTTTACAGTCATACCCGAATACATCAGGTAATCCAGGGGTTAACCCACCGGGTGCAGATGCTTTTACCACCCAGTTACCAGGTGCCTGCAGGCTGATCAGTTCTTCACATGGCACCAGTATGTATAAAATAGCTGTGATGTTCTTACACACCGCTAAAACCTTCACGTTTGCATGTAGCGATGCAGGTACTTATGTTTACTCTCCCTGCGACAGAAGCTGGTCGATGGATAATTTAAAAATTACTCTCATAACATTCAACTAAAGGATCAATCAAAGCTGTCATACATCTCTGAGATGTGCCTGCGCCCGATCATTTTGTATATTTTCTTTTTAACCGGCGAAAGAAATTGCAATTTATCCTTTATCAAATGAGCAGAATGCAGATATATCTTCTGATGCAATTTTTTTTGTGATTGATTAATGTTTGCAGGTATATTATTATCCGGGTTCAATTTGATCAAAGCCAGCCCTCCCCACATTTCCCTAAAAGTATTATTGTGCCAGTAGGATCCTGTTATATAATCCAGTTCAACATACTCCACGTTTTTATATTTCAGGTAATCAATTGATTTGATCCCCGCCCTGCACTGTGGGTTAAAGCTATCATGCAAAACAACAGTGAGTTTGTTTTTATGAGGATATTCAAGAATAGCTTTTAAATCGGCAGATACTCCTTTTTTGGAGTGATCACCATCCACAATAATAAATTCAAGTTTTTTACCTTTTCTTTCTATGTCAAGAAAAAGCTGGGGCAACACTTCAGCAGAATTACCAATAATGAAAGAAACATTTTCAAACCGACGTTCTAATTTCTTTTTAGGGGCCTCACTAACATCGATCGTATATACCTCGCCCGAGAATTTACTCAATACCTGTAAACTGCCTCCCTGGTAAGTTCCTATCTCAATAGCTATATCAGGCCTGGCATTCATCAGCAGCTCTATGAGGCAATATTTTTCTGCCCTCGACATTTGCCATTCCAGATCATCATATGTCTCGAAAGTAGAAAAGAATGGTAATCCTATATTATTGGTCATGATAAAAATTTAGGAATAAGTCAGTGCTACACAGTAAAATATATAAGCTACCTGTAGTTAAATATCCAGGAACTTTTTACAATTAAACTTACCACTACTTTTTTTACCAGCAATGGCTTACCCCTCAATTGCAGAAATCTTCTTATTAGTTTTTTATGAATTGCAGGTAATTGATCCGGGTACATTTCGTAAAACTGGCCGGCCAGCCTGAATTGGCCTTCCAGGTAATCGTTTCTTCCTGACAGTACATTTTTTACTGTTTTCGCCCATCTTTGATACCTGCTTCGTTTCCTGTAATCTACAGGATACGTTACATTATTGCTATGCTTACGGTACCGGACAAGGGGCTCCGGGTATACATGCACTTTACCAAAAGAATAAGCGATCAAAGCAAGCCACACGTCGTGCATGATAACATCTTCAGGCATAGAAGAACAAAGTTTTCTCATTGCAGGATTCATCAGGATGGTACAGCCAGCTACAAAATTTCCTAATAATAAAGTTGTAAACGACTGTTTAAATGCACTATGCCCCATTTCATTCCAGAATGATTGATTTAATAAACTTCCGTCTTCATTCATTACAATCAAATCGGAATATATTATCGCAGGCGTAATACCATCATCAATATTGGCCAATTCGGCAACCATTTTTTCAAGTTTTCCAGAACACCAGGTATCGTCCTGGTCGGCTAACGCAATAGCATTAACCGAAGATGCCAGTGAAATCCCCTTTTTAAAATTATTCACTACCCCCAGTTGTTTTTCATTAGCATAGTATCTCAAATGGCCTTTTTGACGGTATTTTTCAAGAATAGCAATGGTACCATCCGTAGAATTGTCATCACAAACAATAAATTCTGCAGGCTGAAGCGTTTGAGAAAGAATAGAAAGTATTTGCTCTTCCAGGAATTTTTCTCCATTATAAGTAGCCATAACAACCGATACATGAACGGGACAGGCCGAGCTATTTTCTACTACTGTCATCCCTTATAGCTTTTTTGAATGAGTGCAAGGATGGTTCCTGTTACATAACAGGCACATAAATATTATTATATCAGATCTCATAATTCTAGTGGTTCCTTTTTAACACGTAACCTTGTATAGACCATCTCAATGATCCTGAACATAAAATAATCTTTGAAAAGAAAATATTGCGCAAAGGTATATACCAGCGTACAACAACCTACAGATGTAAATAAAGTGAGGAAAATATTCATTTTCATTGAATGAATGATAATAATCACCGGTATAAAAAGCAAGGTACAAAGTACTGCTCTCCATATAAGTGCCCAGTTATAGCGGAATGAATAATATTTCCTGACAAAATAGAAATAAAGCATGGTTACTACCAACTCAGAACTTACATTAGCAATGGCTGCACCAATTTCCTTCATAACCGGTACAAGTAAAAAATTTAACAGCAAACTTGTAGCAACTCCTCCTATGACAGAAAGAAACATCTCTTTATTTTTCCCAGCAGGCACCAGTATCTGGAATGCGAAAAAATAACCCATTCCAATCAATACTGGTAATAAAGAAAGTATTCTCATGCAAACGGTGGCATCAAGGAATTTGATGCCCGAAAACACCGTAATGAATTCGGGTGCCAGCATGGCCAGCCCCGCCAAAATAGGGATGGAGAAAAAAATGATGAAATGAAATGATTTGTCTATTAGTTCCTGCACCTTATCCAGTTTCCCTTCAGAGAAATTTTTGGCTATCCTGGGTATCAGGATCACGCCAATCGAGATAACAAACTGCAATGCCACTTTAGTAAATTTAACAGAGGCCGTATATAATCCAACAGACTGATCGTTTGATAAAAAACCGAGGATGACAGTATCCAAAAGGGTGTACATGCTGGCAGCAATAGTAGTGCTGAAAATAAAAAACAAAGGCGTGAAGTGTTTTTTCATATCAAGGTTCGTAAAACGCATACTGGTTTTACGCCCTACCATCAGCAAGCTGACCAGGTTATTGCCCAGCACTGCGAACATTGTGATAAACAGGTAATATTTGAAGTCGGCAGCATCTTTTACAAAAAGGTACAGGAATAATAATGATAACAATTTGATGGATACTGACCTGATGGCTATTCCCCTAAACTCTTCCAGCCCTGAATAAAACCATTCAATAGAAGAGAACCCCAGTAAAATGAAAAGGACAGCAAACGAATAGAGCTCCAGGTTTATTTTAAAATACGGGAAAGCGAAAATGATGGCGAGGTAAATAGCAGACAAGACGATACTGGTAATGAAATAAATTACCATTAATTCAGAAAAGACCCCAGCCAGTTTTTGTTTGTTGTCTTTGGCTTTGGCGATCTCCTGGATACCGTAAACAGGAATCCCCAAGGCTGCAATCAATGCAAAATATTGTGCAAATGAACTCACCAACTGGACTTTCCCAATACCAACGGGCCCCAGTATACGTGAAGCATAAGGGAAACTGATTATAGGAAACAGGATGTTAACAATAGACAGCAGTAAATTATATATATAATTCTTTTTCATTTACCGCAGCCCTGGTTCTTTTTTAGTAGAAAGGCCTGATTTAATGGCAATTTATAGACAATTTTAAACATGCTTTAAAAATCGTCGGGCAAACATTTCAAAATAGTTACTTTTATGGCTTCTGGTTTATTATATTTTGAGACTAAGATGCAGGTCTACCACTGTACAGCCTTGTTTTCAAAAAATCCGATTTAAATGAATACACTGGTTCTGGAAATAAGGCTTGGAGGGCTGGGCGACCATTTATTTTACAGCCATCTCCCCAGGATCGCCAAGGAAAGC
>CAISDV010000003.1 GCA_903884185.1 uncultured Chitinophagaceae bacterium
GTGAACATCTGTTCCATCCGCATTGGCAACAAATACTTCCATATGCGTTGGCATCACCAGGTTATCTTTTAATAAAGCCTTGTACTCATCTATTTCCTGTTTTGTCTTCGGGCGGCTGGCACGCCAAACAATCTTCTTTCCATCGGGGCTAAACCATGCACCTCCATCATAACCGAGTTCATGCGTAATACGTTTTACAGCATTGGTAGCAAGGTCCATCACATACAGGTCAAGGTCGCCATCGCGCATAGAAGTGAAGATCATCTTCTTTCCATCGGGCGATAGTGTTCCTTCTGCATCATATCCTTTTGTATTGGTAACACGTTTAATGATCTTTCCATTTGTTTCGGCTAAAAAAATATCATACGAATCATAAACAGGCCAGATATATTTATTGCCGTATTTGGAACGATCAGGTATCGGCGGGCAACTATCCGCACCCAAATGTGTTGATGCATATAAAATATGTTTTCCATCGGGGAGAAAATATGAACAGGTGGTCCTGCCCTTTCCATTACTCACCATGTGCGGTTCAAACTTTTCACCCGGTTTGCTAGGTACTTTACCAATATATATCTGATCGCAGTTCACTCCTTTCTCTGGTTCCTGGTGCTGAAAGATCAGGTACTTTCCATCATAACTCCAGTAAGCTTCTGCATTATCGCCACCAAATGTGAGTTGCCTCACATTCTTAAAATGTTTTTCAGCGGCATAGTGGATACTGTCGGCGGGTGCCTGCTGAAACGATCCCATCCTTTTCACTGAAAAAGAAGAGAGCAATAAAATAACGCCAAGGGTAAGCCAGGGTACTAGGGTTTTTCTCATAAGTGCCAAATAATCGCCAAAAATAAGGTGTGTCGGCCAAGTGAATTGTCAGAAAACAGTCACGAACTAAAAAGGATTCTATTTTTGCAGGATGAAAAAGATGATCGCCCCTGTTGGTTTGCTCTTATTATTTCTTGCTGCATGCCATACTGATCCAAAAAATCCTTCAGCCAGTGATAAAAGTACAGTGATCAAAAAATTACAGGCCGAAGTAAATAAAAAACCTGATAGTGTGGGTGTGCGGCTGCTATTGGTAAATGCACTGGATGAAGCGGGCAACTACAAAGATGCCATTGCGCAAATGGATTCTCTCTTAAAAAAAGACAGCGCCAATTATGGGCTTTGGTTCAGGAAAGGCCAGTTATTACAGACAGCAAAAGATACACCGGGTGCTATCTCGAGTTTTACGAATGCGTTAAAAGTCTATGCTTCGCCGGATGGAATGTTATGGCTTGCCAATCTTCTTGCCGAAACAAAAAATCCTGATGCCCTGCTTCTTTGCAAACAGGTGTATGATATGCGGCTGGGAAAAGAATATATGGCGCATTGCGATTTTATTGCAGGAGTATTTTATTCACGCTCTGGCAATAAAAAGGTTGCCCAGCAATTATTCGACCGGTGCATCAATGACAGTTATACTTATACGGCGGCCTACCTGGAGAAAGGATTTATTTCTTTTGATGATAAGAAATTTGCGGAAGCATTAAAAATATTCCAGACAGCTTCTGCAGTGAATAATACCGATCCTCAAGCATATTACTGGCAGGCAAGATGTTTTGAAGCGATGAATAATAAAACTAATGCCATCACCAATTATCAGAAGGCATTGGCATTGGATAAAAATCTTAGTGAGGCAGCGGAGGGGTTGAAACGATTACAATAGTTATGAATTATAAGTTATGAGTTATGAGTTGGGCGCCTCACTTATAACTTATAACTTCTTCCGCACCTCCGTTGATAAAAATCCTACAATCATAAAATCCTACGAATCTTAATCCTACCTTTGCTCCATGCCCATCATTGCACCATCCTTACTTACTTCTGATTTTTTACAATTAGCGAATGTGGCCGATATGCTTAATAAAAGCGAGGCCGATTGGTTTCACCTGGATGTGATGGATGGAAGTTTTGTTCCCAATATCAGTTTTGGTTTACCGGTGATAGAACGCATCCGCACAGCGACTACGAAAACTCTGGATGTTCACCTCATGATCGTTGAGCCGGGAAAATATGCAGAAGATTTTAAGAAGGCCGGCGCCGATATTCTTACCGTACATGCAGAGGTTTGCCCAAATCTTCACCGCAATATCCAGCAGATAAAAGAATTGGGAATGAAAGCAAGCGTGGCTATCAATCCGCATACACCCGTGAGTGCATTGGAAAACGTGATACAGGATATTGATATGGTTTGCGTGATGAGCGTGAACCCGGGATTCGGCGGACAGAAATTTATTCCACATACCATTGATAAGATACGTGCACTAAAACATTTAATTAAAGAAAGAGGTTTGAGTGTATTGATAGAAATTGATGGCGGCGTTACTTTAGATAATGCTGCAGCCATTCTTCATACCGGCGCAGATGTACTGGTAGCGGGTAATACCGTTTTTAAATCTGCCGATCCGATCGCTACTATTGCAAAGCTGAAGTCTTTATAAAAATTTGCTTTGCGACTTGGCTCCTTTGCGTCTTTGCGTGAAAC
>CAISDV010000004.1 GCA_903884185.1 uncultured Chitinophagaceae bacterium
AACCAGTAACCAGTAACCAGTAACCAGTAACCAGTAACCAGTAACCAGTAACCAGCAACTCCTGCCCGAATGCGAAGCAGGCGGGGGTAACGAGTATTTCGTATTTTCGTTCCATGAGCAACCCGGCAACTACAAGTTACCCCCGTGAAAAGATCAAGATCCTTTTCCTGGAGAATATTAGTGATAAAGCTATTGAGCAATTCAGGCAGCAGGGATATGCCAATGTGCGCAAAGTAAAAGGTGCATTGAGCGAAGCAGAGTTGATAGAAGCGGTAAAAGATGTTCATCTACTCGGTATTCGTTCTAAAACAAAAATTACTCAAAAAGTCCTGGATGCTGCACCAAAATTACAGGCCATAGGTTGCTTTTGTATTGGAGTGAACCAGGTTGACTTGTTGGCAGCTACTAAAAAAGGCGTGGTTGTTTTTAATGCGCCCTATAGTAATACAAGAAGTGTGGCGGAACTGATCATTGGTTTATCTATTATGCTCATACGCCGTATACCCGATAAAAATAAAGCAGCACACGAAGGTATTTGGATGAAAGAAGCAAGCGGTAGTTATGAGTTGAGAGGAAAAACTTTAGGATTGATAGGTTATGGTAATATTGGCTCACAGGTAAGTGTGCTGGCAGAAGGATTGGTAATGAAAGTATTATTCTATGATACTGAGACAAAACTTCCTTTGGGTAATGCAGTTGCATCTCACAGCATGAAAGAAGTATTAAGCAAAGCGGATATTGTTTCTTTGCATGTTCCTGAAAACACAGCGACAAAAAATCTCATCAATAAAACAACTATTAAATATTTTAAGAAAGGGTCTATACTGATCAACTATGCAAGAGGAGAGGTAGTTGACCTTGATGTTCTTCGCAAAGCATTGCAGGATGGGGCTTTGAGCGGCGCTGCGGTAGATGTATATCCATGGGAACCTGAAAAGAACGGCGATAAATTCTCAACACCATTACAGGGATTATCCAACGTGATACTTACGCCGCATATTGGGGGCTCTACCGAAGAGGCACAGGAAAATATTGGTGAAGATGTAAGCGCAAAATTATTAAGCTATCTCGAAAAAGGTATTACCAATGGTTCGCATACTGTTCCGCCTATTGTGTTACCACCGGTGGAAGGAGCACACCGCATATTGCATATACATAAAAATGTGCCGGGTGTTTTGGGCGCTATCAATACAACGCTTTCAAAACACAATATCAATATCCTGGGGCAATACTTAAAAACAAATGATGAGATAGGTTATGTGGTATTGGATGTTGACAAGAAATTATCCAAACAGGCTTTGGAATTGTTGAAGCAGGTAAAAGAAACGATCAAAGTGCGGATGTTGTATTGATTTTTTTTTCAAGGCATGCAGTTCATATTTTAAAGTGAGATACATCAGATCCATATCCTTTTTCCTTCTTTGTATTCCTGTGTCTTTGCTTGCGCAGCAATTTCATATTTCAGGAAAGGTGCTTGATCATGATAGCAAAATAGCACTGCCCGGAGCTACAGTGTTCATAGCCAATTCAACTATTGCTACTACCACTGACAGCAGCGGGCATTTTGATCTTCAGAATATTCCTGCCAATGTTTTTCAGGTAGTGATAGATAAGCCTGGCTATGAAACGATGGTATTTGCTGCATCTCCGCAACAGCTTTCCACTGTCTTCAGGTTTGAAATGACACAGCTACCGGTCATCTCCTCATTCCCACCCGCCAATGATTCGATCGTGAAATATGATCTCAATGGCTGGTACGGTTTATTCATTCGTAATTTTTTGGGAGGGGGCGAAAATGCAGCCGAATGTTATATTGCCAACACCGACGCACTCAGGTTTCATTTTAATATAGCAGAAAGGAAACTGGTAGTAACTGCTACTGCTATGTTGCAGGTATTCAATGAAGCAACCGGTTACCTTATTAATTGTAAACTTGACGAATTTTCAGTGGATAATTTTGGTAAATGCCAGTTCAATGGGTATTGGTGGTTTAAGGAATTAAGCAGTTCCCAAAAAAGTATTCGCACTAAATGGGTGCAAAACAGGGTACTCACGTATAATGGTTCTCTGATGCATTTTATGCGGGCATTATACGCCGACAGCCTTGTTGATGAAGGGTTTGAGATGAGAAAAATAAGGATCTTGTATGATGATGACCCTGATTTTAAAAAAGCAAAAAGGAGTAACCAGAGTACGTTTCCTTTGCAGGAAGACCTGAAACCAGGTGATAACCGCAAACCCAGGGATTATCTTTACCTGACTGATAAATATCCGCTTCCTGCCGATAGCCTTAGAAAGATAGACGCCAAATTGGGGTATATCTATTTTTCCAGCGATTATTCCATCAAAGTTGAATATAAAAAATCGCTTGAGTCTTCCCTGTATCTGTCCGATCGATTCTACAGTGAATTCATTGGAAGGATCCCCGGCCACAGGAATTCGATGCTGACACCCAAACCGGGTGAAAAGATCCGTTTGGAAGATAATGGTTTGTATTTCGATAGATCAGACCTGAAGGTCTATGGTTACTGGGAATGGCAAAGGCTGGCAGATGCACTTCCTTTTGATTATCAAAAGGGTCGATAAAACCAAGACCTATAAGGATATAAAATCCTTATAGGTCTCTTAATATTTTTTTCCCCCTGCTTCTGAATGCCACTGTTTCCTGTTCCCATTTTTCTTCAATGAGCATTTTTAATTCAGGTTTGATCTCCGGGTATTGTTTAGAGAGATTAGATAAAGTGGTCAATGAAAATACTTTGATGGCAACAGGCGTAGAAGGTTCTTCTATGAATTGAAAACAGGCGGTCATTACTTCACCATGAAATTTTTCAGGGATATCTATTTCCTGCAAGACCCTTACCGAATTTCTTACAACT
Organism: uncultured Chitinophagaceae bacterium; assembly: GCA_903884185.1. Lineage (GTDB taxonomy): Bacteria > Bacteroidota > Bacteroidia > Chitinophagales > Chitinophagaceae > CAISDV01. Next base: position 2,880 of record CAISDV010000004.1, read on the forward strand.
GCAGGGTGTGCATCTTTATTTTGTAACTGTGAAACAAGATCACCAATATAAGGCATCACCATAGCTGTATTCTTTCTGGCTGCCCAGCTTACACTCCATGCAGCTCTTTGCGCCACCCGGTATTCTTTCTCCAAAAAACATTGCATCAATTCTTTAAAATTCTTTTTGGAGGAGCAGGCATATGCAGCAATTTTCAAAGCCTGCTGTTTGGAATGTTCTTTTAATATTTCTTCGCGGATGTTCATGTAACAATTGCCACAGAGACACAGAAACACAGAGGCCAATTCAATCATTCCTTCTTTCTTCGGTGTTTCCGTTCCCGAAGCTTCGGGAACGGTGGCTAAAATTATTTTCCTTTTAAAATCTTCTTCATTTTTTTTATCTCCTCCTCATCTACCAATACAGATTGTAAATTTTCTTTCATTGACTCTTTAGCGTATCGCATTTTAGAAGGAACAAATATTCTTGCTGAAGTATGTAATTCCTTTGCTCCGGTATATTCTGCCAGTTGTAAAACATTCCCACTGTTCACACCACTGCCGGGAATGATAATGATCCTGTCACCTCCCTGTTCAACTAATTGTTTGATAAGTTCTTTTCCATCCCAGGCGCTGGGCACTTGTCCGCTGGTGAGTATGCGCTGGCAACCACATGCAATGATATCTTCCAAAGATTGCAAAGGATCTTTTGATCTGTCAAATGCCCTGTGGAAGGTCACTTCCATCGGGTAAGCAAGATCAACCAATTGTTTTGTCCTTTCCATATCAACACTGCCATCAGAATTTAGTATGCCTGTTACCAATCCTTCAAATCCCAACTCTTTGCAAAGCAGGATATCTTTTTTCATTGCTTCAAATTCATCTTCACTATACAAAAAATCACCACCACGTGCACGTATCATGGGGAAGATGGGAATGGCTAATTTTTCTCTTACTGTTTTCAATGCTCCGTAAGAAGTAGTAGTACCGCCCTCTGTTATATTTTCACATAACTCTATTCTATCCGCTCCTGCATTAGCTGCCAACAAAGCGGATTCGATATTGAAAACTGCAATTTCTAGAAGCATTCTTATTTACGATTTAAGATTTTTTAAACACACAATTCTTCGCGGGACTGAAACATAGCGGCAAGACAATACAATTTTCTGTGTCTCTGTGCCTCTGTGGCAATATTCTTCTTTATCCTAAAGAATATATTTTCCATCCTCCATGAAATTTTTATCATCCGCATAACACACCGCAAAATTGAACCCCTTCTGAATACAATACCCTCCATACTCACCTTGCTTATTGATAGCAATAAAACCTACCTGTATCTGTTTTGATTTTTCTGTTCCTTTTACTTTGATAATTCTTTCTACTGCTTTTTTGCAGGCATTCTCTGGCGATAATCCCTGCCGCATTAATTCCACCACGAGATGTGTACCACAAATACGTATCACATCTTCTCCTTGCCCGGTGGCTGTTGCAGCGCCTATTTCATTATCAACAAATAACCCTGCACCAATGATGGGGGAGTCGCCCAGCCTTCCCCGCATTTTAAAACCTGCGCCGCTGGTGGTACAACTGCCGCTGAGGTTTCCGTTCGCATCTATTGCTACCATACCAATTGTATCATGATTCCATTCGCCGGTGTCAAGTTTATTAGGAGCAAAAGGACCATGCCCTTGTGTTTTTTCAATATTGATCACAGGTTTGTATTCATTTTTCTTCAGCCAGTTCTCGTATGACCTTTTTGCATCCGGGCTAAGCTTTTGTTCTTCCAGCGGAAAACCTTCTTCCACTGCAAACTGCTGGGCGCCTTGTCCGACAAGCATTACATGCGGTGTTTTTTCCATCACCCTTCTTGCTACACTGATGGGATGTTTGATGCGTTCTATTGCTCCCACACTTCCGCAATTGCCTAATTCATCCATGATACAAGCATCCAATGTTACAATACCATCACGGTCGGGGTTGGCACCTAGTCCTACACAACAGTTCTGCGATGATTCTGTTACCATTACGCCTTGTTCCACTGCATCCAATGCACGCCCGCCACCGCGTAATACTTTCCATGCAGCTTTATTGGCTTCGATGCCAGCATCCCAGGTAGAGATCACCAATGGCCTGCGTAAAGTTCCCTTCGCAGATTTGAAAGAAGAAAGGGATAATGCACTGATGCCGAGTGAGCTAAGGGTTAAAAATTTTCTCCTCTCCATGGGACTATGATTTATATGATTAGAGTGATTGAATGATTCTTGTTTTGCGGAGTTGCGTTTTATTCTCAATTATTTTTTATTCATGTATAGATAACTTCTTGATAAGTTCTTCTCCCATGCTCTCACTGTATGCTCCGTAAGCGCTTACAAGCACACCTTTGAGGCTGCCGTCTTTTGATGCTATGGCATACACTACACTTTCATCAGAAGGGTTGCTATCACCTTCAAAGCGATGGTGCTCTACAATTTCAAACTCGGAGGTAGAGAGTGTTTTGCCCGTGCTGTTGCACTGTATGGTATTAAACCTGATATTAAAATCTGTTGTAAAGCCACGTGCTTTAAGCCCGTTCAATGCTTCAACAAGGGTATCGTAGGATGGCATCTGAATCTTTTTTGGAAAGTTACAGAATACGGGGAATGAGAGAAATTTCATTGCGAGCTCCGTCACGGCTCAGCCGGGATCGGAGCGAAGCAATCTCCTATGTTTCCTAGCACCCTTCTGGCTTGTTTCCGGCTTCGTTCTGTGCTCGTTCCGGCTTGTTTCTGGCTTCATTGTATGCTCATTCCGGCTCGTTTCTGTGCTCATCAAGGCGTTATCAAGGCGTTATCAAGGCGTCATGAAGGCGTCATCAAAGCCTGATTCCGGCCCGCAAATAGACTCAGTCTACTAAATTTTTTCTGTGTTTCTGTTCCCGAAACTTCGGGATCTGTGGCAAAAATAAAAGCAAATTGAACGCCTTATCAACTCGTATAAAACACCCATGTAGTAATCATAGAACGGTAAAAAAGTAGAAGCGTCAAAAGCGAAAAAAATACCACAGCCCCCTTCCATAAAGAATGCACCATATTTCGCTGGTAAAACCTTTTTACAGCAATAATGATATAGGCCAGCATTAAAATAAGAAAGGGCAATAAATGTGTGGTGGTAGAGATAAAATTAAATTTCAACAAATTAAAAAGCACTAACAGGAATGCCAGGTCGGCTATCAGGAAAAAAGAAAAAAGATGCATGGCAAATACCAGGTGCGGGGTATAGAATGTATTTCTCCGGTAAAACAATGCGTATATGATCAGTCCCCAGAAAGGAACTACAACAAAAAGCCAGTTCTTCGACAAAGACGCAGCCCTTTCTTCAATACCTGAATAGAAAATATCTGTAACAGTTCTGTTGATGAGCGAATCAGGAGCATTTGCGCCTACCTTTTTTATCGCCAAGGGGAGGAGCTTTGCTTTTGCATTATACTTAAATGGGTTACCCGGATTAAAATGGCCGCTTGCATAAGCATTCTGAAACTCACCGTATGATTCATAAAAAGAAGAAGTGCGTGGCATAAAAAAATAAAACAGCACACTGGCAATGATAAATATTTGAATAGGCCGCATCAGTTTGGTGCGCCTGCCATCTATATATTCTTTAGTGAGAAGCCCCGGCCTTAAAAGCAGGTATTTAAAACTCCGTAGAAACTTTGAATCAAAATGTGTGAACCCATCAAGGGTTTGTTCAATAAATTCAAAAAAAGAATAGTCGTGTTTGGGGTTGATCACCTTTTCGCCACAGTGATGGCAGTATTCTCCTTTTAATAGTTGACCACAGCTAAGGCAATGGGTATGGTTCTCATGATGGGTTGGTTGCATGCAGTAGTGGTTAAAGATAGTAAACCTGGCAATACTTTTTTTGCAAAGGGACAAGAGCGACTCTGAGGGACATAAGCTATTTATTTCTTTTAGTCGATTGATCTTCGCCTCGGTTCGTGTTTGTACGAACCATATTTGTAAACTTTTGATTTCGGTTCGTTGAAACACGAACTGAGGTGATGCGTTTAAATCGCTACTTTATTTTCCTGTGTTAGTATTATTAGGGAAACTTACACCAGTTCCAAAGAAACACTCATTCGAGATTATTTTTCCATCTTTAAATTTAAAAAGCTCAGTGTTCCGGAATAATTTATCGTCTGTAGTCCAGCCATTATAAGTTACATAGGCCTCATCTCCATCAATAATAATCTTTTCCAGGTCAAATCTTTTGGTTTTATTGGCATTTGGCCAGCACCTTTCCTTGTATAGATTTAAATTAATACGATCATCGCCAGCCGGGCTGGTGAAAGTAAATTCCTTAGAGAGAATAGGTTCCATCAAGCTCCAATCTTTTTTCTCATATGCCGCATAATAGTCTTTAACCATTTGTTGGGGAGATGCGCCTTTGTTCAAGTTAGTACAGTTGCAGTTAAGCAAGGCCAGGCTGATTGATAAAAAGAATACAGCTGCGTTGTTTTTGAATATAGTTTTCATTTTTCTAATTTTAAATGGTTTTAAGTAGTCCACTATTCTTGCCTTCGCCATGTTCGTGTCTCCAATTCGATTTGCCTTAGCAGACTCTGTTAAGAGGAAACGCCAAAGCCTATGTTATGTAGCGGTTTATTTAGTGAGTATAATATTTTGTAGTGATTTTTTTTTAGAGTCATAAGTCTTCCATTTATTGTACTATCAAAAAATGAAATTTTCTGATAACTCATAGCACTACTTCCTAATTTCATATACTTTCCGTCAATTGAAGCAAGCATCATTTTAGGGTCGCTAAAAATTAATTTGAAAGCACTGTCCCTAAGGCTAAATGTCCAGCTACCTTTATATATGTTTTTGATGTTAGAATTGTCTATAGAAACTCCGTGTATAATTGTTCCGCTGTCTGAGGTCGTGTCAATTGGTGAGTGAATATAATCTTTCTTGAGCCAGTACTTAAGTGTTTTGTCTTTGTATAATTTAATCACCAAATCAGCTTCTTGGTGAGTATAGGTAAAAGCTTTTGAATATATTTCGCTGTCACCAGAAATAACTCTTACGTTATATCGACCGTCGTTATTTGGGCGTAAATCATATTGCCATGGTAAGTAAACAAAACAGCCCAATTGAGTCAAGTTGGTTCCGTGCGACATTCCATTTGCGTCAATATCTGGCGTTTCTAATTCAGGGTCTTGTCCATTACTGCACATTGAAAAAAGAAATGTCATAGAGGAGAGTAAGAGTAATATGTTTAGGGAGTGCCTCATTTAAAATGCCACATAGCACTTAAAACTACGAAACTCATTTCACTTATAATCTTTGCCCGTAAATTGCCTTATGGATACGGCCATATCTAACATCATTGCTGCATTTTACAGACTGAATGAAATGCAGGTACAACCTCTAGCCTTAGGTTTGATCAATACTACCTGGACATGCGTTGCCCAAGGGAAGAAATACATCCTCCAAAAAGTCAATACCCATGTATTTAAAGACCCTTCGCTGATAGATGCCAACCTGCGCCTGCTGGCTTTTCATCTTAAACAATACCATCCCAATTATTTATTTACTGCACCGGTTCAAGGAAAGAGCGGAGAAACACTGTGCAGGGTGGGAGATGAGTATTACCGGATGTTTCCTTTTATTGACGGCTCACATACGATCGATACAGTTCAAACACCCCAGCAAGCTTATGAAGCAGCCAAACAGTTTGGCACATTCACAGCATTACTGAATGAATTTGATGCATCAAAACTAAATACCACCATTCCCCGCTTTCATGATCTTGCTTTTCGTTTTGAAGAATTTGAGCAGGCAGCAGCAAATGGAAATAAAGAAAGAATTGCAGCAACAGCAAATGAAATAGAGATCATGTATTCGCACAGGGGTATTGTTGAGAAATTTATTGGTTTCACCCATAACCCCGATACAAAGAAAAGGGTCACCCACCACGATACTAAAATATCGAATGTGTTATTTGATAAAAATGATAAAGGGTTATGCGTGATAGACCTTGATACCGTAATGCCCGGATATTTTATCAGCGATGTGGGTGATATGATACGCACTTATGTGTGCCCTGTTTCAGAAGAAGAAAATGATCTTGATAAAATTGTAATTCGCGAAGATTTTTTAAGCGCCGTAGCAGAAGGGTATTTATCTGCCATGAAACCTTATCTAAGTTCTTTTGAACAGGAGCATTTTTATTTTTCGGGTGAAGTACTGATCTATATGCAGGCGCTTCGGTTTCTTGCGGATTATCTTAATTGCGATGTGTATTATGGCAGCAGATATCTTAATCAAAACTTAGTGCGTGCAAAAAACCAGTTGAAATTATTGGAGCAGTTTAGAAATAGGTAACAGGTTCTAGTAATCAGTTTCTTTCACCGGGGAGGCGGGGAGACAGGGAGTTGCGCAGAGAGAATCCTTCAATCATAGAATCCTACGAATCCTAATTCCTACCTTGTACCCCACTCCCAGATACCAAATTGTGTTTTCTTATCCACCGCATGTCCAGATTGTTTTAATGACAGCATGATCTGCCCTCTATGATGGCTTTCATGAGAAATAAGATAACCCAGAAATGCAGAAGGATGCGGTTTAAAACCTTTGATCTTTCCTTCGGCAAAGCCTTTCTCCAACAGGGTTGTAATGGCAGCGGCGCTTTTATTGAGTCCTGTAGTGAGTGATTTCTTTGTGAGCTTTGTTCCTTTTTCAAATTTGTTTAATCCTGTAAGAAGATCGGGGGCTGCAGCTTTGAGCCACATCATTCTTACATGATGTAAATGCGCAAATTGCTCACCAATGTTTCTTCCTTTGGAGGCGGAGATATCGGTTAAGTGTTCTTCTTTGATGGCATCGAGTAAATAAATATTGATGCGGTGATGGATGTTCCAGGTTTCGATTTGTTCTTTCATAGATATTTTTTAAGGCTGCCACAGATCCCGAAGTTTCGGGAACAGAGACACAGAAAATATGCGAAGTCTAAGAAAATATTCTGTGTCTCTGTGCTTCTGTGGCAAAAAAATCAATAATCGTTGTGCCCCGTACAGAATATTGGTTTCCGTGTCTGCCATTTTCCTCTTGTAAAATCAGGAATGTTTTGCACCTGCCCGCCTTCAATAATAGATTTTTCAGAAAGGGGAGTGATGGAATACAAAGTAGCCAGATCATACACATCCAACGGGAATTCTGTCTTGCGTTTGATACATTCTATAAATGCATTCTCCACAAAGAAATCCATTCCGCCTTCACCACCTGCACCTGCCGCTTCTTTATCAAATCGTTTCCATATCGGGTGATCATATTGATCCATGTACGATTTGGTATTCTCCCAGGTATGCGGTTTGCTTTTATCTTCAAAATAAATAAGTCCTGCATTGGGTTCACCTGCATGATTATCCTGCCAGATACCATTTGTTCCCTGCACCCTGAAACCTAAATTATACGGGCGCGGTGAAGAAGTATCGTGCGTTAAAACAATCGTCTCACCATTGGTGGTTTGTATTTGTGTGGTAACAATATCACCCAATTTAAATTTCACTTTTGCATTAGGGTGATTAGGCCCGCCCTTTGGATGATTGATAATATACCTGTGCAATCCTCTTGATTTGGTTGACACTGAAGAAAGTTTAGACATCCTGTTACCACGATTACTATCAATCATCACAGCCACTGGACCTAAACCATGGGTAGGGTAGAGTTCACCATTCCTGTCAACCGAATGCTGCGTTCTCCATCTTGCTTCACTGAAAGCTTTCGGCCCAAATTCCACTCCTGAATTATATGGTGTGATACCATCATTAAATTTCACGCCACGCAGGTCATGTTCATAACCACCTTGTAGGTGTAACAATTCACCAAACATTCCTAACCGTACCATATTTAATACGGCCATCACATCGCGCCGGTAACAAACATTCTCCATGATCATCGCAGGTACTTTTGTTTTCTCACTGGTATTCACCACATCCCAGCAGTCCTGCAGTTTGATGGCACCACATACTTCCACACCGGGTATTTTTCCTACATTCATGGCATCAATGGCTTGTATGATGTGCCATTCCCATGGGCTCGCTATCAGCACTGCATCAATATCAGTACGCTTTAATAAATTCTTGTAATCGGTATTGCCTTTACCGTATTCAACAGCGGCTTTTTTACCTGATTTGGCAACGAGCTGCCTGGCAGATGCCAGCGAACGTTCATCGGGATCGGCCATGGCAACTACTTCTACATCTTTGCGCCCAAGAAGCATTTCTAAGTGGCTTTGTCCGCGCAATCCTACGCCTATCATGCCCAATCTTACTTTGGTCATTTGTTCTGGCGCAAATGCTTTGATGGTGTTTACTGAGAGGCCCACAGATAAACCGGCGAGTCCGGTGTTTTTAATGAAATCACGACGGGGGATATTCTGGCTCATGTGCAATAGTTTTAAGGTTGTGAATGTAATAAGAACCTGCCTATTATCTTTGTAAAAATTATTATTATGCCCTCATTTGATATCGCCAGCAAGGTGGATCTCCAAACTTTGGATAATGCCATCAACACAGTAAAAAAAGAGATACAGAACCGTTTTGATTTCCGCGATTCGCCTGTCTCTATTGAACTCAATAAAAAAGATTATACGGTGATGATAGAAGTGGAGAGTGATATGAAAATGAAACAGGTAATTGATGTGATCATCAGCCGTGCAATGAAACAGGGAATTGATTCCAATGCATTCGATTTCAGCAAGGATGCTTACCCAAGTGGTAAAGTGGTGAAGAAAGAAGTGTCTGTGCGGAATGGACTAAAGCAGGAAGACGCTAAAAAGATCGTAAAAGGCATCAAGGATAAGGGTTTGAAAGTACAGGCCGCTATTATGGACGATATTATCCGCGTAACAGGCAAGAAGATAGATGATCTGCAGGAAGTGATAGCCTTTTGCCGTACAGAGAATTTTGGTGTGCCGCTTCAGTATGATAATATGAAATCCTGATTAGTATGAATATTGAGATCAAAGAAGGTTTTTGTATTGACCTATATGGTTTTTCCGGCACAGCTGTTAATAAGAATTGGGCAGCCACCGGATCGGGTTTGATGAACAAATTGTGGCAGGAGATCAAGGCCAGCAAACTGGAACATAAGGGGATCAATGTATGGGTGTATGAGAAAGACAATGCACTATTTGCCGGGATAGAATTAGTATCACCTGAAAAGACAGGAATGGAACTGAAACAAGTTCGCGTGGCAAAATATGCTTCCTTCAAACATATAGGCCCTTATCAAAAATTAGGGGAGTCTTATGCAGCGATGAAAGCCGAACTGGAGCAGAAGGGGATTGAGTTCTGTCTGCCTTTTCTCGAGGTCTACGGCCACTGGACACCAGATGACTCTAAACTGGAGACAGATATATTGTTCAGTCTCAGGTAATTGGAGATCAGATGTACCTCAGCCAGGGAATAATGATCTGTTATTTCATTTGGCAGGAAATGGGTTAAACCTTACCTTTGCCATCCAAATTTTATCAATAATCGTACGGCAAAAACCGTGCAACCTAAAAAATCAGTATGAAAACAGGTATCCATCCCGAAAATTACCGCTTTGTCATTTTCAAAGACATGAGTAATGGGCACACATTTTTAAGCCGCTCTACAGCAGCTACCAAGGAAACCCTTGCATGGGAAGATGGTAAAGAATATCCTTTGGTGAAACTTGAAATCTCGAACACTTCGCATCCTTTTTATACCGGCAAGAACATGCTGGTGGATACAGCAGGCCGTATCGACAAATTCAAAAAACGTTACGCAAAGAAAGCCTAATCTCTTTTCAGCATATTTACAACCCTTCGGTTTACCGGAGGGTTTTTTATTTCCGCTACCTTTGGCGGCTAAAACCAGAACATGAAGTTAGATATACTTGCTTTTGGGGTTCATCCCGATGATGTGGAACTGGGTTGCTCAGGCACCATCATTGCGGCTATTGCAGAAGGAAAGAAAGTGGGAGTGATAGATCTTACACAGGGAGAGCTTGGCACCAGGGGATCTGCAGCCACAAGAATGGAAGAATCTGCCAATGCTGCTAAAGTAATGGGTGTTGCTATACGAGAGAACTTAAAAATGGGAGATGGATTTTTTCAGAATGATGAAAAGCACCAGCGTAAAGTGATAGAAGCCATCCGCAAGTATCAACCGGATATTATTTTATGCAATGCACCGGAGGACAGGCACCCGGATCATGGAAGAAGTTCTAAGTTGGTTTCAGATGCAGCTTTTCTTTCAGGCCTGCGGAAAATAGAAACAACCGTTGATGGAAAGCCGCAACAGGCATGGCGCCCGGCGTATGTGTTTCATTATATACAGGATAGGTTTATACAGCCTTCATTTGTAGTGGATATTTCTGCGCATCACAATAAAAAAATAGAAGCCATACTTTGTTATACAACACAGTTTCTTAGTCAAGATTCTGCTGATCCGCAAACATATATCTCCTCACCTCAATTTCTTGAAACAGTAAAAGCAAGGGCCATGATGCTGGGCAAGAGAATAGGAGTGGAATATGCAGAAGGATTTATCTCAGAAAAAGTATTGGGGATAAAAGGGTTTGATGCGTTTATACAAAATGAGACGTAACGTAGACCTCACCCTCTTATCCCTCTCCAGGGGAGAGGGACGATAGACCCCGATTTTTAAATGATCAAAAGCTGTAACAAAAATCACTTTAAAAAAGGTTATACCGTGGCTTGTCTCGGAATAATAAATTCTATCAGCGCATCCAATTCAATTCCCGCGCGGGTGCAGGCATCCTGTATATCTTCTCTTGAAACATTTGCTGCGAATGATTTTTCCTTCAGTCTTTTTTTAACGCCTTTCAGATCCATTCCTTCATAACTACCGGGGCGCATGAGAGAGTAGGCGTGTACCAAGCCGGAGAGTTCATCAAATGCGTACAACATTTTATCTATTGTTGTTTCGGGTTCTACACCAAAATGCAAATGTCCGTGGGAGGCGATGGCATGTAATACTTCGGGATCTACTTTCCTGTTTTCCAGTTCTTCAATGATCTTTTTGCAGTGCTGGTCGGGCCATTGGTCCCAGTCCGCATCATGTAATAATCCCGCCATTTCCCATTTCCACTGGCCTTGTTCATCAACTCCTTCTTTTTCAGCAGCCCAGGATTTCATCAGTTGTGCTACCTGTTTCATATGCAGTTGCAGGCGGGGGTTCAATACCCAGCTATTGAATAGTTCTGTTGCTTCTTCTTTAGA
>CAISDV010000005.1 GCA_903884185.1 uncultured Chitinophagaceae bacterium
CTCTGCCATGGGCAAGACCACCAATGCCCTGGAAAAAGTGGCTGAAATTTTTTATGCAGGCAACAAAGAAGAGGCGTTACAATTGTTTGGGGAAGTAAAATCAAAGCACATCGCCATTGCCAATAGCCTTCTTGATAAGTGTCTTGCCGAATGCCTTTCTAATCTTAACGATCATTGTACAGAACTGGAATGGTTATTATACGATAAACCGGTACGCGATTACGATTATTATTACGACCAGGTGGTTTGCATGGGAGAATTATTAAGCACTGTTATCATCAGCTATTACCTGAATGAATCTGGCATCCCCAACAAATGGTTAGATGTAAGGGATTTAATAAGGACCGATGATCATTTCAGGGATGCCAATATTGACTGGGATTTTACTACAAATAAGATCCATGCAGCAGTATCTTCTCCCGGCATATTTATTACACAAGGATTTATTGGTTCCACAGATGAAAACGAAAGCACCACACTGGGAAGAGAAGGTAGTGATTATACTGCAGCGGCCTTTGCAAACATCATGGATGCCGAAAGCCTTATCATCTGGAAAGATGTGGAAGGCATCATGAATGCCGACCCCAAACAATTCCCCGAAGCACCACTGATTCATGAACTCAGCTACGATGAAGTGATCGAGATGGCCTATTATGGGGCACAGGTCATCCATCCCAAAACGATCAAGCCATTAGAAAACAAAAGCATTCCGCTTCTTGTGAAATGTTTTCTTGATCCATTGCTGCAAGGTTCGCGTATATATAAAAAAAGTACAAAAAGCCTGCCCCCCATTTTTGTAGTGAAGCATAAACAGGCTCTGGTTCATTTGCACAGCAAGGATTTTTCTTTTGTGGGAGAAAAGCTGATCGCTAAACTCTATGAAATATTTGAAACGCTGAGAATAAGTCCCAACCTGATTCAGACAGGAGCCGTGAGTGTACAGGTTTGTATGGATGATAAGCCCGAAAAAATTGAATTGCTGGCTTCAGTAGCTTCAGAGTTTTTTAATGTGCACGTAGAGAAAGGCCTGGAATTACTAACGATCCGCCATTACACAAATGAACTGGCGGATAAAATAATCGCGAATAAAAAAGTGGTGTTAATGCAAAAAACAAGTGAGACGGGTCAATACTTGTATCAATAAGCAACTACATGATCACGTATTCGCCTTTTTTATTTACGGAGATAACTGGAAGTTTTTTGTGTAGCTCAAAATAATCGTACACCTGCCTGATATTGGTCGCAAATTTTTGGTATGCCTGATCTTCCTTGGTAGTTTTCTCGAGGTATTCGCGGCTCTTGGCGTTATTAAACGCGACAGGGAAAATATGAATAGGAATAAAATCTTCTCCCTGGTTTTTTGCTTCTGAAGCAAGGATATACAATTCTTCTATCTGGTTGTCCTGGATAGGGATGCAACCCACAGTAATGCAATTTCCATGTATATAAATATCGTTACCCGGTTTTAATGAATCACTTAAAACCAGGTCAGATGCATTCGGGTAATTGATTCCCAGCGACAAATGATAGAGACTTTTGGGATTGAACATGTTGATACAGTAAAAACCTTCAGGAACCTGGTAATCGCCTTCAATACGCTTAGGGCCCAGCGCACCACTCAATGCGCATATTTTATATGTTTTGAATAAGGTAAAAGCCTGGTTCCTGTCGCTTCTTACCCATACCTCCAATTTAGAATCATATTTAAAACTGCGCAGGTAAACTTGTTCGGGAGGCCATTTCAAATGTGCTTCAGCAAATTGCTTTTGAAGAGTATCTTCCTTTCCTTTAAAAATATCTGCCACACGTGGATTGCTCAGCTGGTTGTCAATAAATGAAGGTTGCGCGTAGAGCCGTCCGCACATAACAAACACGATGATCGCAACAAACACATGTTTCATATTGTAAAAATATTCAGGAATCGTTACCCAATAATAAGCTATAACGGTAATTCCATGCTAATATTTTCTACCATGGCCTGTTTCCGTGTGGATTATACGCCGTGAGGCAATTAAAGGTTCCCCCGCATCTCCTGCTCCCGCTCGATCGCCTCAAATAAGGCTTTGAAATTACCCTTGCCAAAGCTCCTGGCACCTTTGCGCTGTATGATCTCAAAGAAGAGTGTGGGCCTGTCTTCCATCGGTTTGGAGAATATCTGCAACAAATAGCCTTCTTCGTCTTTATCCACCAAAATACCCAACTCGCTCAATGGTGCAAGGTCTTCATCAATATGTCCTACCCGCTGCAACAAATCGTCATAATAACTGGAAGGTATCTTTAAAAATTCTACTCCCCTTTTCTGCAAAGCGGTCACAGTCTCCAAAATATTGTTTGTAGCAAGCGCCACATGCTGGCATCCTTCCCCATTATAAAAATCAAGGTATTCTTCTACCTGCGATTTTTTCTTACCCTCAGCAGGTTCATTGATCGGGAATTTTACAAAACCATTTCCATTACTCATCACTTTACTCATCAGTGCAGAATATTCTGTAGAAATGTCTGCATCATCAAAACTTAGGATATTCCTGAAGCCCATCACTTCTTCATAAAACTTCACCCAGGTATTCATCTGGTTCCATCCCACATTACCTACACAATGGTCAACATACTGCAAACCTGTTGACTCAGGATTGTAATCGCTTTTCCATTCCCGGTACCCCGGAAGGAAGACGCCTTTATAATTTTTTCTTTCAATAAAAAGATGAACGGTCTCGCCATAAGTGTGTATGCCACTCATAATAAGATCACCTGATTCGTCAGTTAAAGTGATCGGAGGTAAATAACTTTTGCCGCCGCGTGAAGTTGTCTGCTGCCAGGCATCTGTGGCATCATCCACTTTTAATGCAATGATCTTGATCCCATCTCCATGTTTATAAATATGATCAGCAAGAATATTATCAGTACGTAATGGCGTGGTAAGTACAAACGTGAGTTTATTCTGCCTGATGGCATAACTGGCCCTGTCTTTTACACCGGTTTCCGGGCCTGCATAAGCCAGGCTTTGAAAACCAAAAGCAGTCTTATAAAAATGAGCTGCCTGTTTTGCATTCCCTACATAAAACTCAACATAATCGGTGCCTTGCAAAGGGAGAAAATCTGTTTCCTGCGAATAAATGGCATTAATACTCTTACCGGGAGCTGTGATAGACATAAAATATTTTTTTGAATGAAAAGATCTTGAACTACTAAAACGAAATACCGTTTCAGCGAATGCATCTTTTATTCCGAACCCATAGCAAGGGCCACCATCAGGAGGATGTAGCTGGAACGCCTGTCGCCAAATATTTTATGCGGGTAATCAGGTAACATGATGTGCAAAGCTAAGATTAGTTTCTGTAAATGTATCTTCGCAGCACATTTTATAACAATATGAAAGTTGGGATACTTGGTGGCGGACAATTGGGAAGGATGCTTTTGCAGGCTGCTGCGAACTATTCTGTTGAGACCTTTGTACTGGAGAATGATGCACAATGCCCTGCCGCACATCTTTGCGACCATTTTAAAAAAGGTGATATCACTGACTTTAATGCTGTTTATAATTTTGGAAAGGGGCTCGATGC
>CAISDV010000006.1 GCA_903884185.1 uncultured Chitinophagaceae bacterium
GAGAGTGATCTTGTCGCCAGGTTTGTACCGTGCCACCTGTTCTACCATTTCAGGCCCGGTTGTAACAGCGGTGCCATTCACTTTGGTAATGAAATCGCCTTTCTTTATACCACCCAGTTCAGCAGCGCCTCCTTCAGGTACATCTGTAATAAATACACCATCTCCATCCTTGATCCCATTATCTTTTTTCTGTTCATCGGTTAAATCTTCAGGTGCATATTGAATACCAAGGAATGCTCTTTGAACTGTACCATATTTCAGGATATCATTCACTACTTTTTTTATGATGTTGACAGGAATAGCGTAAGAATATCCTGAATAAGAACCGGTAAGGGACGCGATCGCAGAATTGATACCAATCAATTCTCCATTTGTATTGATCAATGCACCTCCACTGTTTCCGGGATTCACTGCGGCATCAGTTTGTATAAATGATTCAATAGAATACTTGCTCTGCCTTTCATTAATTCCAATGCTTCTTGATTTGGCGCTAACAATACCTGCAGTAACAGTTACATCCAGGTTCCAGGGATAACCGATAGCCAATACCCATTGCCCCAGTTTGGCATCATCACTGTTGCCATATACCAGGTAGGGAAGCCCCTTAGCGTCTATCTTAACTACGGCAAGGTCACTGCTCGGATCTGTTCCTACAACAGTTGCCTTGTAAGATTTTTTATTTGGCAAAGTAATATTGATCTCGCTGGCGCCATCTATCACGTGGTTATTGGTAACGATATATCCGTCTTCACTGATGATAACACCGCTACCACTTGCCTGTTGTTCGGGGATCATTCTTGGGCCACTGCCAAAGATGTCGCCAAACACATCATCACCGCCAAACAGATCTCCAAATGGATTACCACGGCGTGGAAGATTATTACTTACCTGTCTTGCTTTGGTGCGTGTCTTAATGTGAACAACAGCGGGAGTTGCAGACATGGCTGCACCTGTAAAATCAACTGTGCTGCCAGGAGCATTGGTTCCAAAAAATCCTGCATAGTTAACTGGTAATTTACCAGGTTCCTGCGTGCCTGCATACCATTTCGATTGGGCGTATTTGCTAAAGCCCCACACACTCAAAATAGCAGTAGTTGCACTGATAGCGATAATAGCTAAAATGTTTTTGAGTTTCATGTTCATTCCTTTTTTAATTGTTTGTGATCAGTATTTTATTCAAAAATTGTGCCTTATAGAATACAAATTAACGAACCTGTTTAATCGTCAGCCTTACCATTGAAAGCATTTAACAAATGTTTTACGATGCCCCTCGTATCATAACCAAAGTTACTCAAGTTAGATCAGCCCTGCAGTCATTTAACTAAGCATGTAAATAACCGCTCTAAATCAATCCTGTTAAGAATTTCATCGTATCTACCCCATCTGCATAATCGGCCAGGGAAGGCTGCTGCGCCTTTCCAAACGGAGTAAAGCCATGTCCCACGATGCATTGAATATCGGGGTTGCCATCCAATGAACTCAATTCAGCCATGTTGCTATAATATTCATAATTTACCTGGCTCACCGGAGAAAAAACTGACACATTTTCTGTCAAAATTACAGAATCATTATTCATATAATACTTGTTACCCATGATCAGCAATGCCAAATGGTAATCATAGTTGTGCCGGTATTTATGGAAGTCCATATAATGCTCATATTGTTTCAGGCAATCCAGCAGTTTTAGAAAATCATAATTTTTCGGGACATATAATTTTGTCACATTCCGGCAGCCCAATCCAAAATAAAGCTGCATATCATCGGCCAATGCCATCAATTCCTGTTTTGTTTCTGTTCCATCCAGAACAGCCACTGAGGTTCTGTTGCGGCGGATGATAGAAGGATATTTTCCAAAATAATATTCAAAATAGCGGCTGCTGTTATTACTTCCTGTGGCTATATAAGCATCACAGCCCGTTAACCTGTCAGCAAAGACGATCATTTCACGTGTTGCAGGCTCCCATTCATGCAGTTTCTGGACAATGTGTTTGATAAGGATCTCATCTTTTGCAGACGGCTTTATGATCATTTTCAATCCGCTGATCCATACGCATAAAAAATCATGGAACCCTACCAGTGGCAGATTGCCTGCCGTTACAATACCCACCTTACGGGCATTAGGCTTCGTCTCTTTAAAAGCATAGCTCTTCGCCCAGGGCTCTATTTTTTCGGGGGAAAGGAATTCGGTACAAATATTCTTTACGGAAAGCTCAATAAATTCGGGTACAAACCAGGGGTTTTCGCGAGAGGCTCGTTCTTTTGCTGCCAGCCATTCTTCGTCATTCCCTCCCAGCCATTCACCCAATTTAATTGCCAGCCCAATTCGTTGTTGTAATTCCATCTGTGTATATTGCTTTAACTGTTATTTTTGTAGCAGGGGACCAAGATTTCAAAAACCCAAAATTAAACCTATGGCAATTAAAATTACCGATGAATGTATCAACTGCGGCGCCTGTGAGCCCGAATGTCCGAATAATGCAATTTATGAAGGTGGTGTGGAATGGGCTATGGCCGATGGAACCACTGTAAAAGGCGGTTTTACTTTGATGGATGGAACCCAGTTGGATGCGGATACCCGCAATGCCCCGATCTCTGTTGATACATATTATATCGTTCCCAATAAATGTACCGAGTGCCAGGGTTTTCATGAAGAACCCCAGTGTGCTTCGGTTTGCCCGGTGGACTGCTGTATACCTGATGAAATGTACAAGGAAACACTGGATGAACTGATGGCCAAGAAGGAAAAAATGCACATTTAGAAGCTGTTTGAGTTATTAGTTTGATATTCCTTATCGCATTTTTTTGGCTGCAACTTCGTTGGGTTTTTTTGCCGTAGGTCGCAAGCTATGGCTGCAAAAACCCGCCTCGTTTCGCTCAGAAAAATGCAATAATTAATTCTAAACCAATAAACTCAAACAGCTTCTTAATATTTAACAAAAATGTGCTGAACTTTTACTGAAAAAGCTTGCATTTCACAAAAATCTATTTTAGTTTTAGTTCACAATAATAATTGTTGCATCACTGCAACATTCAGTAATGGCGGGTGATATTTCCTGCCGGTTAGAGGTGAAGGATAATAATAATTCTTCACCTTTTTATTTGGGGGATACCGTAAAAAATGACTATGAATAAATGGATAACGATCGCAGTTATATTATTGTGCGCATGTAATACTGGCAACAAGAAAGATGCTGAGAATAGTGTAATGAATGCGGATAAAAAATTCTCCGATCTCTCACAAGCCAAAGGTATGAAGCACGCATTCCTGGAATATATAGACAGCAATGCCGTTCTCTTGCGTAAGAATCATTATCCTATTGTTGGAAAAGATGCAAAAGCATTCCTGGAGAAAGAAAACGATTCTGCCTACACATTAACCTGGGAACCAATGTCGGCCAAGGTTTCAGCAAGCGAGGATATGGCATATAGCTATGGAACTTATACCCTAAAACTAAAAGACACCACACTCAGGGGAAGTTATATTTCTGTATGGAAGAAGCAAGCCAGCGGTGATTGGAAGTTTGTTGTGGATTCAGGAAATGAAGGATTAGGAAAATAATTATTGTTAAAAAATCTTCTTCGCTTTTCATCGGGCCGATACTCTTTATATTTGACGGTCATTACAATCAGACAGCATGAAAAAAAAGATAGCCCTTGTTACGGGCGGATATAGCGGCGAAGCTGAGATCAGTTATAAAAGTGCCATCACCGTTGGCAATAATGTTGACCGCGAAAAATTTGATGTATATAAAATTGATATCAATCATTCCGGCTGGTGGTATGAAGCGGAAGATGGAAGCAGATCAAAAGTGGAAAGGGAAGACTTCTCCATAACTGATAACGGAAATAAAATAAAATTCGATGCCATATTATTATGCATACATGGCACTCCCGGTGAAGATGGTAAACTACAGGGATACTTTGATATGCTGGGCCTTCCATATACCAGTTGTGATGCCGCCACTTCTGCCATTACATTTAATAAAAGATATACTGTAGCAGTTGCTGCATTTGGAGGGATCAATGTTGCAAAGAGTTTACACCTTTTTAAACATACACCTGTTACCCCGTCACAAATATTGGAACAGTTGCGTTTGCCAGTGTTTGTAAAACCAAACAATGGAGGAAGCAGTATTGGCATGAGCAAAGTGAGTAAGGCTGAAGACCTGCAAGCCGCATTGGACAAAGCATTTAAAGAAGATAACCAGGTATTGGTGGAAGAATTTATAAAAGGGCGTGAATTTACGATCGGTGTTTTTAAAACAAAAGGTGAAACGATCGTATTGCCGGTAACAGAGATCATAACAGACAAGGATAAAGATTTTTTTGACTTCGAGGCCAAGTACCAGGGTAAGAGCCAGGAGATCACACCGGCAGTGATCAGCGAAGAAATGGGAGAGAACTTACGTTCCGCTGCAAAGAAAGCCTACCAGTTATTGAATTGCAGGGGTATTGTACGAATAGATTTTATTTATAGCGACGAGCATAGTGCTCCTTTCATGCTTGAAATGAACACCGTACCGGGGCAAAGCCAGGCAAGTGTGGTACCGCAGCAGGTAAGGGCGATGGGGGGAACATTAAAAGATTTTTATACCGCAGTTATTGAAGAGGCATTGGCATAAATTTGCAATACCATTCCTTGAATTTTGGAATTGACGGTTAAATTCCTGAATTTCCCGTTTCACTCATCTCAAAAACCAGCACGTGTTCAAATTCATTACATCAAAACCGCTTTGGGTCAATATAGTCACTGGTATTGGATTGGTGATCATATTGATATTGTTGTTTTTTGGATTGCTTGACTGGATCACTGGCCATGGCCAATATGAAAAAGTTCCTTCCGTTACCAACCAGAATGTAGATGCAGCCAGGCAAACATTAAAAGCGAAGGGATTTTCTGTTGAAGTACTGGATTCAGTATATGAAAATTCTGTTGCAGGTTTAAGTGTTGTAAAACAATCACCCGAAGCTGATGCATTGGTAAAACACGGACGTACCATTTATCTCACCATCAACAGAGCCGCACCACCACAGGTAGAGATGCCTAACCTTGTTGGATTTTCCATCCGTAGTGCACAAATGTATTTGCAAAGCCTGGGGTTAAAGATGGGCGATACCAGTTACCGCCCCGATATTGCGCGCAATGCAGTCCTGGAACAGCGTTACAATGGTGATGTTATTAAACTGGGAACCAAAATCCCCGTAGGTAGTTCCATCAGTTTTGTGTTGGGTAGTGGTGTAGGCAATGGCGACATGCTGGTGCCTGATCTTATTGGCCTCACCTTATCAGCAGCAAAGAACCGTTTACAAACGTTTAATCTGAACATAGGCTCTATCGTGGCAATGGGCGATATCAAAGATTCTTCCAATTCATTTATTGTAAAACAAACTCCCGGTGTTTATTCTGATGGAGCTGCCGGCGCAGGAGAAAAAACGATCAACCGTATCAGGCAGGGACAGGTGATAGATGTATATATCAGCGCCATTGCTCCTGTGATCGACACTACTTTAACAAATCCTAATTAACTCAACTGATAATGAAAACAACAAGTGTTGAAGAAGTAAAAGCAAGATTGGATGCAGGTGAACAATTACACCTGTTAGACGTTCGTGAACCACACGAAAATGCAGACTTCAATATTGGCGGCACTCTTTTGCCATTGGGTAAAGTAATGACGATGCAGGTAGATGATATTGAAGACTGGAAAGACAAAGAAGTGATCGTGTATTGCCGCAGTGGCAACCGCAGCGGGCAGGCATCACTCATTCTTGAAAGCATGGGCTTTCAGAATGTAGCTAACCTTACAGGTGGGATGATGGCCTGGCAGGAAAAATATAGCCTCTAAACCTATAAGGTTTTCAAAGCCTTTTAGATTTTAGTAATATCACTGAAACCTTATAGGTTTATAATTTTATATTCAGCCCCAGCATAAAATTCGTCCCCGCCATGGGGTAATAACCATTCTCTGTAATTAAAGAACCACCATAAATATAACTGTAGGTATAACCGTTGGGTTCATATTTTTTGCTGAAGATATTGTTCACTTGCAAAACAATTCCCCAATTCCCTAACATTCCTTTCTTAAAAGAATAAGTCAGCCTCGCATCCTGCGTATAAAAAGACTGCAGGCTTCTTGCTTCCAATTGTGAGTTGTCCATATACTGTTTGCTTACATACTTGCCAAGCAGGCTCATCTCCATATTTTTTGCGGGTATAATATTTATTGTTGCGCCACCTATCACCGCAGGCGAAAAAGAAATATCTGTGTTCTGGTGTACCACTGCATTTTGCAGCCCGTTGTCATAGTTGTCAATGAACTCAGTAAATGATCTTATTTTATTTTGGCTGAATGTAAGGTTTGCAGACATATTCAGCCATTTGGCAAAAACATAACTACCCTGCAATTCAATTCCCATGCGGTAACTGTCCGGAATATTCAACCTTGTATAAGAACCCACATCATTGATCTTGCCGGTGAGTACCAATTGGTCTTTGTACAACATATAATAAAACGTTGCGCCAAAACTGTACTGGCTGTTTTTCTTTTCAATCCCTAATTCAAAGTCATGCAATGTTTCTGCTTTTGGCTGACTGATCAGGCTTGCCTGGAAATCATCCCTGTTAGGTTCTTTGTTACCTAATGCATAGCTGAAATATGCCTGCCATTCATGGTTGGTGTAAGTGATACCTGCTTTGGGATTGATGAAATTGAAGGAGCGCGTAATATTTAAATTTGGATTGCCTTCAAACCCCGTCATATTGTGATATACATGCCTGTATTGAAGATCTACAAAACTTTGCCAGTTAGCATTCAATTTGTGTTGCCACTTCAAATAAATATTAGCATCTGTTTTTAAAGCAGGATAGTCATAATATTTATGATCTTTATCAATACCAAACTGCGCCCAGATAATCGTTCCATAATGTTTGCCTTCGTAACTCGTCCATCCGCCACCAAGTGTAAGCTCATCTGTTGCATTTTTAAATTGCAGTGAAATGATCTGCCCATAAAAATAATTGTCCAGCCATCTCTGCCTCACCAGGTCTGTGGAATCAAGGGTCGTTGTGCCCACTTTGAAATTTGGTAAACCATAATCAGAAAAATATTGTTTCGCTTTATACTCCTCATAATAGCCTCTTCCATAAGTAAGAAATGCAGCGGTATTAAAATTCCATTGGCTGGTAAAGGAATGATTGAAAAATAATTGATAATGATCCTGCTGGTAGTTATCTGTTTGATTAGCATATGGAGTACCGGGCTTTTCTGTGCCTGCTGGATTGTAGGTGCGGTCTGTAGCCAGCAAATAATCAGGCACACCATACCATGCCTGGTAGGTTTTTTCTTTTCCTGAGAAAATATTAAAACGCAGAGAAGAATTTTTGTCGATATATGCGGTTGATAAGGCAAATGATCTCATGTCGCTTGCTGCACGGTCAATAAAGCCATCACTTGTGATATGGCTAAGCCTTGCATCAACTGTAAAATGCCCATTGATCAAACCTGTACCTGCTTTTAATGTATTCTTCCATGTATTAAAAGAGCCAAAACTGTTATTGAATTCGGCGTAAGGTTTTTCATTGAATTCATTGGTAGATAAATTGATCGTTGCACCAAATGCACCTGTTCCATTGGATGATGTTCCCACGCCTCTTTGTATTTGTATGGAATTAAGAGAAGAAGAAAAATCAGGCAGGTCAACAAAATAAGTACCCTGGCTTTCTGCATCATTATAAGGAATCCCATTGAGTGTAACGTTGATACGTGTGGCATCGGTACCGCGAATGTGCAGGTAAGTATATCCTACACCATTGCCTGCATCCGAACTTACATACACTGATGGAGTTTGATTCAGCAGCATGGGAAGGTCCTGCCCCAAATTATTTTTTGCAATATCTTCTTTGCTGAGGTTTGTCTTTGCAAAAGGAGCTTTGTCTCCGGCGCGCAGGGCTTTTACTTCAAGTGGTTGTAAGAAAAGTCCAACACTCCTGAGAACAATTTCATAGCCGGATTGGTCTTTATCAGCATTTATTTTTTCCTCATATACAGCGAAGCCAATGCTGCTTGCTTTCAGTGTATAATTGCCTTTTGTTATCTTCCCGAGGGAGAATTTCCCATTTTCATCTGCAATGGTGATACGATTACCAATCGTTACAATAGCGCCGTCAACCGGTTGTTTTGTACTACCGTCGATGACCTTTCCTGCAAACGATACTTTTTGTGTTTGTGCTGTTGCGCCAAATGTGATAAGCGCAAATACTGCCATTCCCAATAACTGTTTCATTGTGTCTTTTTAAAGTTCAATAAATTCCGGGAACGGGAAAATGCAGGCAGGAGAGGATACAATAAAAGTGTACGGCTCCCTTCGCAGGCATTATCCTGTTCAGGTTCTACGGGTATTATCTCAGCCTCTTCGCAATTGCGGGAAGCACCCCGGGTAAATTTCAATGCAAAAATAGCGTAGATTTTCTATTTTGGGCTGTAACTTTTACTGCGTTGCCCCGTTTAATGAAAAAAACACCCAAATGAAAAAGCTGCTTTTTATCCTGGTACTTGCCCTGCTTGCCTCTGCAAGTTTTGAGCAGAACTCAAAAAACATGGTATATGATGCCAATGCAGAAGTGCGTAAAGTGGAAAATTTTACCGGCGTGGAAGTGTCCAGCGCTATTTCCCTTTACCTGTCTCAAGGCAATGAAAATGCCTTAGCGATTAGCGTTGACAAGGAACATATGGACAAGATCAAGACAGAAGTAAAGAATGGTGTTTTAAAGATATATGTGGAAAGCGGTCTCTGGAATAAATGGAATTGGAGCAATAAAAAGATCAAAGCGTATGTAACAATAAAGACAATTGAAAAACTGTCTGCGTCAGGCGCTTCCAGTGTTACTATCACCGATAAGCTCACTGCAGGCAACCTGAAGATCAATGTCAATGGAGCCAGCAACCTGAAAGGAGATATACAGGCCCAAAATATAGATCTAAACATCAGTGGTGCTGCTACTGCTACTATCAGCGGCACTACAGGTGGACTAACTGTTGATGCCAGGGGTGCCAGTAACTTAAAAGCGAGTGAGCTGGTAGCTTCCGAATGCAGTGCCCAGGCATCCGGCGCTTCTTCTATCAGGGTGAATGTGACCAAAGAATTTTCCAAAGTGGAAGCCAGTGGCGCAAGCAGTATTCGTTACAGGGGAGAAGCTACTGTGAAGAATTTTGAAGCATCGGGGGCATCGTCTATTAAAAAAGATAACAGTAAGTAATTTAGAATAGTCAACCCTGTAGCAAAAATAGGCCCCATTGCATAGGGGTCTCTTTTTTTTTGAAATCATATGAATAGAGCTTTAATTCATTGACCAATAAAGAATTTTTGGGTATTAGCTATAAGTACACTTGGAAACTTTACTACCATTAATTGGAAACTATCCCCTAAGTTTTTAAAAATCGAAATGGATCCTGCAGCGGGAACTAATTTTATAACCATGGGTACGACACAGTTTCAGTATGTGGCGTATGCGCAGTTTGCTAAAAGCGTGGATGCTGAAAATATAGTAGGTATTGTTCCGGTATCATTAGGAGGAACAGGGGTGAATAGTTTAACAGGTTTAAAGACGGCATTAACCTTAAATAATGTAAACAACACAACAGACCTTTCTAAACCTATTAGTACTTTAACTCAAACTGTACTTGATTTAAAATTAAATGCTGCAGATACAAGTAAATACACAAAACAAACTTATACGGACTCTGCACTACTGACTAAATTAAACACAACAGGTAATGCGGCTACAGCAACAACCGCGGGAAATATAACAGCTACGAGTAATACTACATTAACCTCCTTATCAAATTTAGCAACAGTTGGAACAATCACAAGTGGAGTATGGAGTGGAACAGCAGTAGCAGTTGAAAAGGGAGGAACTGGTGCTACAACAGCAAGTGCAGCAAGATCAAATTTAGGATTGGTGATTGGTACTAATGTGCAAGCCCCATTAGTTGCAGGAA
>CAISDV010000007.1 GCA_903884185.1 uncultured Chitinophagaceae bacterium
ACATTAAAAGATTATATAAACCCTGAAGAATATGATTCGGTGGCAAGAATATTTCAGGAAAAAACACAGTTCCCATTAAAAATGGTCTCTACGTATAAACCGCTGATGCTGGTATCGCTATTATATCCTTCCATGTCGGGCTGCACACCCATTGCATTTGAACAGGAGTTTGCAAAGCTTGCAAAAAAAGATTCGGTACCATTGAAAGGATTGGAAACGATAGATGATCAGTTGGCGATATTTGAACAGATACCTTACACGGCACAGGCAAAAATGCTATTGAAGAACATGTATGATTTTGAAAGGTCGAAAGGTGATCTGCAGAAATTAATCAAACTTTACAAGGAGAAAGATATTAATGCACTGAGGAACGGAGTGGATGATGATAAAGACATGGCAAAGTATTCAGATATCTTACTTACAAAGCGGAATCATAACTGGGTACCGGTGATCTCAAAAGCCGCAGCGAATTCATCCAGTTTTTTTGCCGTGGGCGCCGGGCATTTGGGAGGCAGGTTGGGTATACTGAATCTATTACGCAAAGAAGGCTATACCATTACTCCTGTGATGTATTGACCTATTCGCAATCACCTTTCTTTCTAGAATATACGAGGTATTGGATCTTCCATACACCATTGAATTTCACAAGGGTGAAATTATCAACTCCGCAATGACTGAATTTCCCATTGTAATAAAACTTATAGGGAGCCCAAACAATAGCCATCATGCCATCTGTTTTTACTGCATCGAATACGATCCTCTCATCTACGGTACCTTTGGGAAGTTTACTGATCGATGCAATAAAATCATTGGCATTTACATTGGCAACTGCTTGCTTGCCATCTTTTCCGATAATTATGGTCTGAAAAATAATACTGTCCGCAAAACATTCCCTGATCATAGCCGCATCGCTATTCTTCATCCCGGCAAACATTTTATTGACAACCGCTTTTACTGAATCTTCTGTTGTTTGGGCAAGGATAGCAGAACCAAAAAAGAAAATGAAAAAGGTTAGCAAGGATATTTTTTTCATAGAGGGAAGGATATAAAATTTGATTAAGGCTATCGCAGGTACCCCAATATCTTCAGCATACTTTGTGCGGTTTGTTCTTTTGCATATACCCAATCCACCAGCTTACCGTTCTTATCTTCTTCCACAATAATATGTTTGGGTGAAGGGATCAGGCAATGTTTGATGCCACCATAACCGCTGATCTGGTCCTGGTAAGCACCAGTATGAAAGAAGCCAACATACAGTGGTTCTTTATTGAGTCCTTCCTCATTCTTTTCTGAACTGTTTTTCAATTTTGGAAGGAACACTTCATTAATATGTTCTTCGCTATCGTAATAATCATGGCTGTCGCAGGTAATACCACCCAATACCACGCGGTGGTACTCATTCTCCCATTTATTGATGGGAAGCATTAAAAATTTCTCACCAATACCCCATGTATCCGGCAGTGTAGTGATAAAAGAAGAATCGATCATATACCAGCACTCGCGGTCGTTCTGGTTCTTCTGGCCTATCACGCTGTAAATATGCGCCATGCTCTCCCCTACTGTATAGCTTCCAAACTCGGTATAAATATTCGGCATGGGTACTTTTGCTTTCCTGCAGGCTTTTTTAATATTCCCCACGATCTCATTGATCATGAACTGGTAATCATATTCAAAGCCCAATGAATGTTTGATGGGGAAACCACCGCCGATATTGATTGAATCTAGTTCAGGACATATCTTCTTTAACTGGCAATACAGGTTAATGATCTTGTTCAATTCACTCCAGTAATAAATATCATCCTTGATGCCTTTGTTCAAAAAGATATGAAGCATTTTTAACTGGAACTTGTCTTCGTTACCCTCGATCTCATCTACATAAAATTCCAGGATATCTTTTGCACGGATACCAAGGCGTGAAGTATAAAAAGGAAAAGTAGGTTCTTCTTCAGCAGCTACACGGATACCCAGTTTAAAAGGCTCTTTCACGCTTTTCTTATAGGCTTTCAGTTCATCTTTATTATCAATGATCGGGATCACATTCTTAAACCCGGTATTGATCAGGCGCGCGATCCTGGAAGTGTAAGATTTCTGTTTGTAACCATTGCAGATGATAAAAATGTCTTTATTGATCTTCCTTCTTTCGTATAAACGGTTTATTATCTCAATATCATAAGCGAAAGAAGTTTCAAGGTGTATCTCATGTTTCAATGCTTCTTCCACTACAAAACTGAAGTGTGAGCTTTTGGTGCAATAACAATAAAAATATTTTCCCTCGTATTTGTGTTTTTTTAATGCCGCTGCAAACATCTTCTTGGCTTTCATGATCTGCATACCGATCTTGGGCAGATAAGTAAGCTTCATGGGCGTGCCATACTTATCTATCAATGCCTTTACATCCAATCCATTAAATTCAAGGTAACCGTCTTCATTTACATCAAATCCTTCCTGTGGGAAATGGAAGGTTTGGTTCACAAGCGAGGTGTAGCTGTTGGTCATTCTTCAGTATCAGTTAAAAAACGTGTTTCACATGTTTTAAATCGAAACAAAAATAATAGTTTGTGGGGTATCCTGAAATAAAAAAAGCCGCTTCGATATTCACGAAACGGCTTGAGTATCTTAGAGCATTGAGTTATTTTACAGAAACCACGAGTGCTTTGAAGCTTTCCGGGTTGTTCATAGCAAGATCGGCCAGTACTTTCCTGTTCAGTTCAATTCCTTTTGTATTCAGTTTATTGATGAACTGGCTATAGGTCATGCCTTCTTCCCTTACTGCCGCGTTGATACGGGCAATCCACAATTGGCGGTATTCTCTTTTCTTGAGTTTGCGGCCTACATAGCTATAGGTCAAACCTTTTTCAACAATATTCTTGGCTACGGTATAAACGTTTTTACGTTTACCATAATATCCTTTGGCCTGGTCTAGGATCCTCTTCCTCCTGGCCCTTGATGCAACTGCATTTACTGAACGTGGCATAAGTTATGAGTTTGAAAATCAGCGTGCGCTGATAATGATTTAATTTTTGTTTGGTTCCCGGTGATTACTTTAAACGTAATAAACGCATTACGAAATCCTTGTTAGGTGCACCTACCACACCTTTCTGGCGCATGGCACGTTTGCGTTTTTTAGATTTCTTGGTAAGAATGTGCCGTTTGAAGGCCTTTTGGAAGGTGATCTCTCCGGTACCGGTCACCTTGAAGCGCTTTTTGGCGCTGGAGTTTGTTTTTACTTTTGGCATAAATAATCTTATAAAGATTACACCCTGCTGGCGTTCCCAAACAGTTGGGAAACTTGTTGAGCCTTACGGGAAATTCCGAAATTTTCGGGGTGCAAAGATAAGGAGTTGAAGGGAATTGGGCAAGTTTTATAATGCAAAAGAGTATATAAAATAGATAGGGTATATAAAGTGAAGAAGGCATATAGAATGATTCTATATGCCTTACCTAATTAGATGGTTATCAGTATGATATTAAGCTGTTTCCTTCTTCTTTTTTCCTGTTTTAGGCGTCAGCATGAGGAACATCCTCTTTCCTTCCAGCTTGGGTAAACTCTCGGGCTGGCCTACTTCTGCCAGCCGTTCAGCAAATTTCAAGAGCACCAGTTCTCCTCTTTCCTTAAACATGATTGCACGCCCTTTGAACTGGACATATGCTTTCACTTTATTGCCATCCTGGAGGAATTTTTCTGCATGTTTTGCTTTAAAATCGAAATCGTGGTCATCAGTACCCGGCGTAAAGCGGATCTCTTTTACCTCGCTTTGCTTGGCATTGGCCTTCATTTCCTTTTCCTTCCGCTTTTTTTCGTAGAGGAATTTTTTGTAGTCGATCACTTTGCAAACGGGTGGATCGGCATTGGGGGAAATTTCCACCAGATCCATTTCCTGGTCCCGCGCTATACGCAACGCTTCATTAAGCGGGTAAACGCCAACTGTTACATTTTCTCCAACCAATCGAACCTGTAGTGCCCGGACTTTCTCATTAATACGATGCTCCGGCTCCGGCTGCCTGTTAAACCTGGGGTTGAATCGTCCTCCCCCAGTCCCTCTGAATGGTAATGCCATTAACTGTTTTTTGATGAATAATTAAAGTTATAAAATAACAGTCAATCTTACAGCTATTCTCATGCCATTATGATTTGTACTGTTGCTATAAAGTAAAAATAACAAAACTATTCTGCTTTGTCCTGAATCTCTTTTACAAGTGCGTTAATAAAATCCCCGATGCTTTGGGTACCTGTATCACCTTTACCCTGGCGGCGGACAGAGAGTGTATTTTCGTTCATCTCTTTTTCGCCCACCACCAGCATATATGGTACGCGGCTCAATTCTGCTTCGCGGATCTTCTTGCCTATTTTTTCATTGCGTTCATCTACTTCAGTGCGAATCTTTGCCTTGCGAAGTTGTTTCATTACCTCTTCGGCATAAGGAATAAATTTGTCGCTGATCGGAAGTATTTTCACTTGCACCGGAGCCAGCCATGCCGGGAACTTTCCTGCATAATGTTCAAGCAGGAACCCGATAAAACGTTCGTGCGTACCCAATGGCGCGCGGTGGATGATCAAAGGTGTTTCGGGTGCATTGTGCTGGTTAGTAAATTCAAGCTTGAACCTCCTGCCCTGTGCAAAATCTACCTGGTTGGTAGCGAGTGTGAATTCGCGCCCGATGGTGCTCCATATCTGCACATCAATTTTTGGCCCATAGAAAGCACCTTCATCGGGAACTTCTACATATGGCGTATTGGTAGCTTTCAAAACATTGCGAACCATCTCTTCTGTTTCTTTCCACAGTTCAGGTTCGTCAATATATTTCTGCCCCAGTTTAGATGGTTCATGCAAACTCAGGCGCATCACATATTTATCGATCCCAAATATTTTAAAATACTTGATGTACATATCATTCACCGCTTTGAACTCTTCTGCAAACTGTTCTTTGGTGCAATAGATATGCGCATCATTCATATGCAGGCAGCGTACTCTCATCAGCCCAAATAATTCGCCGCTTTGTTCATAACGGTAACAGGTGCCATACTCTGCAAGCCGCAGTGGCAGGTCTTTGTAGCTCTTTGGTTCTGCTGCAAATATTTTGTGGTGATGAGGGCAGTTCATCGCCTTTAAATAATATTTTGTCCCGTCCAGTTCCATTGGCGGAAACATACTCTCGGCATAATAAGGAAGATGCCCGCTGGTGAGGTATAGGTTTTCTTTAGCGATGTGCGGTGTTACCACTCTTTTATAACCTGCTTCTTCTTCGGTTTCTTTGGCCAGTTTTTCCAGTTCTTCAATAATGATGGTACCATTGGGCATCCATAAAACAAGGCCTGGGCCTACATCATCATCCATTGTATATATTCCAAGCTCTTTACCCAGTTTGCGGTGATCACGTTTTTTTGCTTCTTCCAGCATCAACAGGTATTCATCCAGTTCTTTTTGATTGGGAAAGGTTACACCGTAAACTCTTGTGAGCTGTTTATTTTTTTCATCCCCCTTCCAGTATGCGCCAGCGATATTGGTGAGTTTAACAGCTTTAATTGCACCTGTATCGGGAATATGTGGCCCGCGACAGAGATCGGTAAAATTTCCCTGGGTATAAAAAGTGATTTCGCCATCCTGCAAGTTGGAAAGCAGGTCTAATTTATATTCATCACCCTTCTCAGTAAAATAACTAATGGCTTCATTTTTAGGAACTTCTTTTCTTATGTATGAATTGGATTGTTTAGCCAGTTCATTCATTTTCTTTTCCAATGCAGGCAGGTCTTCATCAGAAATTTTCCTATCGCCCAGGTCCATATCATAATAAAATCCTTTATCCAACGCCGGCCCTACCCAGAATTTAACGCCGGGGAAGACAGACTCAACTGCCTCAGCCATTAAATGGGCAGAGGAGTGCCAGAATGTATTTTTCCCTTCGGGATCATTCCAGGTCAATAATTTTAAAGAAGCATCTGTGGTGATGGGGCGTGTTGCATCCCATACCTGTCCGTTGACACTTGCGGCCAATACTTTTTTTGCCAGTCCTTCACTAATAGACTTCGCAATACTTAAAGCGGTTGAGCCTGATTCATATTGGCGTACCGCACCATCCGGGAAAGTGATATTGATCATAATTAGCTTACCCCAGTTGTCTGGGGATGCAAAAGTAACAAATCGCGGGCAGAGAAAATGAATGCCCCCGGATTACCGTTCAAAAACCTTAACGCTTCTTTATCAGCATATACTATATTGCAGATGTAGTTTTGCCCTATGAAATGGATCTGTACGTCCCTGCTTTTATTACTACTTTCCTTTAACGCCAGCTCACAGAGCCTGACAGGTATTTGGAGGGGATACTTCCTGCAGAAAAGTACAGACCTGCTAACAGGGCGTATTACAGAAGAAAGATATAAGTACGAAATTCAGATCAACGAGCTCCCCAATCATTCTATTGAAGGCGTTACTTATTCTTATAAGACCACTGTTTTTTACGG
>CAISDV010000008.1 GCA_903884185.1 uncultured Chitinophagaceae bacterium
ATATGATCCCGTTTTGCAAACCGATCGCATTGCTTCGGGCATCCTTGATTTTTCGAACGGCACGGCCACTTTTACTTGTTCTACGCAGGTGATGCCTTATCAACGCGTAAATATTATTGGTACCGAAGGAAGAATAGAAATTGAAATTCCATTCAATGCACCAACTGATGTGCCTACTAAGGCCTGGCTTTATACAAAAACAGGAACAGAAGAAATCATTTTTGATACTGCCAATCAGTACACGTTACAATGTGACCAGTTTTCAAGGTCTGTGCTAGATAATACGCCAGTGCCAACACCTTTAGAAGATGCCGTCAATAATATGAAAGTGATAGAATCAATCATTCAAAGTGCAAGAGATAGTGGTTGGAAAAATATTTAGTGACCAAAACTATTTGACATAAAGATCAGCTAGTAACCCCTTTTAAATAATGTCATATTTCCGATCCGTCATAAATACAGCAGAGTACTCTCCTTCCCAACTTCTTATGCTGGCAAGTTTTGCTATGAATGACCTGGGTTGGCAGTATGCTTTTGAAAATCAAACAACACTTATTGGAAGAAGCAAAATGGGATTGTTCTCACAAGGGCATAAAATAAAAATTGTCTCAGAACAGGATGGGATCATGATAGAAAGCAGGTCTTTATATTTTGATCTTTTGAATCAACAGGTAAACCGGAAAAATGTTGAATCGTTAATAGAATA
Organism: uncultured Chitinophagaceae bacterium; assembly: GCA_903884185.1. Lineage (GTDB taxonomy): Bacteria > Bacteroidota > Bacteroidia > Chitinophagales > Chitinophagaceae > CAISDV01. The sequence continues at coordinate 707 of CAISDV010000008.1, forward strand.
CATTGGCCATAATAAAATCTTGTACCCACAAGAGCAATTATCAGAGTTGCACCAAAGCACTTTCAATACAATCCTTGGTGAACAACAATTTCATAATTCGGGGTCAAGTGCATCAGACAGGATCGTTCTGCAGAAAGGCGCCTATCTCATGACCTATTCTTTGATTGGAGTGAATATTTTGCTATATGGTATTATGGTGTGCAGTGGTGTTTCGCTTTTTGATCCAGGTATCATGGATCTTCATAAATGGGGAGCCAATATGCGGCTTTATACCCTTGGAGGAGAGTGGTGGCGGCTGATCACATCTATTTTTTTACATGGAGGTGTTGGGCACCTGTTGACAAATATGCTTTTCCTTTTTTTTGTGGGGAGGTACCTGGAACCGGTTATTGGCAAGTGGCGATTTGCCATTATATATTTATGTACAGGTGTTATTTCCAGCCTGGCAACTATATGGTGGTCAGGCGCAGTTCAGAGTGTTGGTGCATCAGGAGCCATTTTTGGAATGTACGGCACTTTTATTGCTTTGCTAACGACACATCTTATTGACGCAAGGATACGGTTCAGGCTTTTACAGAGTTTTATTATTTTCATTGTCTATTCTTTAATGAGTGGTATGCAGGCGGGTATTGATAATGCTGCACACACAGGTGGACTTATCAGCGGGATGATATTTGGTTTCATGGTATATGTCTCAATGAAACATGATAAGGCAAAATTGTTCAGCTCTTTGATTGTATTGATCACACTTCTTGTTTCCGTTTTATATCTCACCTCTAAAAAAAAAGATAAGATACAATTGATCAGGTACACGAACTCTTATTCCGATTGGGAAAATATTGCTTCAACGGTACGAACAGGATTGAATCTAAAAACCCAACAGGAAAAGATTTATTCCCTAGAAATAATTGCCAGGCCTGCCTGGGCTCATTGCAGCAAGCTATTGGACAGTATGATGACACTTAAACCTGAAAAGGAATTATCAAAAGAAAAGATTATGTTACTGAAAAGATATATAGATGCAAAGATCACAGAGAATGATCTCTTAATTATAGCAACCAAAATGGATAGTATCAACACCATTGCGCTTGACAATATAAGAGGGGTCATTTATGATAAACTGGACTCCCTCAAAAAAATAAAATAGATAAAAACGCAACCTGTAAAATAATTGACAACACGATAAACTTTATTGTCATGATGCATTCAAGAAGAATTTTTATCAAACAGATCGGCTTTGGTACAGCAGGCATCCTGCTTGGCCCCGCGGCATTTGCATTCATGAAAGACTTTCCGGCGCCACATAATTTACCACGGAGTACCCCTGAGATGCAAGGCGTTTCGTCACAAACGATCAGCAACCTGTTGACCGCTATGGACGAAAGCGATATTGAATTTCATAGTATCATGATACTGAAAAATGGTTACGTGATTGGTGAAGGATGGTGGGCTCCTTATGCACCTGAATACAGGCATACAATTCATTCATTAAGCAAAAGTTTTACTTCTGCTGCGGTGGGATTGGCTATCAACGAAGGCCATTTTACTGTGGAGAGCCCGGTCATTTCGTTCTTCCCTGATATGCTTCCAAAAGTAGTAAGCCCCAACCTTGCTGCTATGAAAGTAAAACACCTGCTGACCATGACAACCGGGCATTCTGCGGATAATAATTTACGCAGCAGGACCATGCCCTGGGTGCAGTCTTTTCTTGCAGCGCCAATAGATCATGAGCCAGGTACATTCTATGTCTATAATACCACTGCATCGTATATGTTGTCGGCCATTGTACAAAAAACAACCGGCAGCACTTTGCTTGATTTCTTAAAACCCCGTTTGCTGGATCCATTACAAATCGAAGGAGCTGATTGGGAACAAAGTCCACAGGGTATCAATACAGGTGGCTTTGGGCTTAGGATACGCACCGAAGATATCGCCAGCTTTAGCCAGTTATATCTCAACAAAGGAAAATGGAAAGGCAAGCAAATCATCCCCGAAGCATGGGTAGAAGCATCCAGCAAAGAACAATGGACCTTTAATTCAAACCCTTTTGGGGGCAAAGCACCAAAAGAACATGACGACTGGCAACAGGGATATGGTTACCAGTTCTGGCGCACACAGCATAATGGCTATCGTTCAGATGGGTTGTATGGCCAGTTTGGTATTGTTCTCCCCGATCAGCAAACCGTTGTAGCCATTACTGAACAAAGTTTCAATACACAAAAGACATTGAATTTTGTTTGGGATGTGTTGGTGCCCGGATTACAAAAAGATGGCTTAGCTGCAAATTCTACGGCGAACGAGAAATTAAAAACCAAGGCAAATAGTTTACAGACAAAATTTGCAGGTGGAGAAAATTCTTCGCCTGTTGCCAATACAATTTCCTCAAAAAAATTCATATTGGATAATAATAGCCTTGGCGCAAAAGCGATAACATTTAATTTCAATAATGGCATTTGCGAATTGATAGCCAGTTATGAGAATAGCGACCGTAAATTAAGTTTTGGAATGAACAGGTGGGAAAAGCAACGAAACGGTATCCTGTTAAATGCACAATTGCCCTTTCCTGTAAATTCATTACCTAATGTTGAATCGCCTGTTGCGGCAAATGCCACCTGGAAAGATAATAATACGCTTTACCTTGAAATACGCCCTGTTGAAACTGTTACAGGAGATTCCATTACTTGTACTTTCAGCAATGATACCGTAAAACTTGTTTTCCTGGATACTGTAGCGCGCGGTGGAAAAGGGCAGGAAAGGCGCCCACAACTTAGTGGAAAGATTGCATGATAAAAATAATTGGAAAAATAGGTAGATGATAAGAAGCAATTTACTTAGGTAAGGTATGTTTTATCCGATTCAAAGACCGGTTGGCCTCTTCTAATTTTCGTGAGGCAGGTATTTTCCCTTTTAGCTTATTGAGGTTTTCATCAATAGTCAATGTTACTTCCTGTTTAAATAAATCACTTTTGTATTTTATAACCTTTTGCTTCATACTGCAAATTTATATTTTTTTTCTACCTAATATTCCAAGAAGTGGGACATTCTTTTGAAATGGCACTATCCCATCTACTTGCTCGGCATAAATATCAAATTTAAGCACCAACTCATCAATATTTAGCCCGACGGCCATTCTATATAGACGTGTTTTACCTGAAGTATTCCCTCTGAAATAAACCCATCTTTCAGGGTATTTACCTAAATAGATTTCAACAGTATAGGCAACAGAAGCCAAAATTTTGTCCCTATCACCATTATTGCCAATGGTATCATCCCTTATACTGCCGTTTTTATCTACATCAAGCAAAGCCACACTGTATATACCTTTCATTTGCATAGGCTCAAATACAATTCTTTTATGAATAGTTCCATTTTTTCCGACACTTATAAAATCAAATTCGCTATAATCTTTAGTCGTATTGATATCTCTATACACTTCGTACTTCATATTTCCTTTTCAGCAGGTACCAAATAATTTAAAAATTTCGGCAAACATATATGAACTCTCCACCCCAAAAAAGGGTGAAAACACCCATTTTTTTACATCAGCTCTATTAATTGAAATATTGCATTTCCCACTCTTCAAAAATCCCCCTTCCACTAACCATTTTTTCCTTAGTTTCCCCATCCAATCAAAACCCTTTTATGAAAAGACATTATTTCTTTGCCTGTTTAGCCATTTGTTTTGCTGTTGTTTCCTGCAAACAATCAGACGATCAAAAAGATTTTATCGCATCCAATATTGATTCTACTGTAAAGCCTTCTGAGGATTTTTTCTTGTATGCCAATGGCGGATGGATCAAACAGAACCCTATCCCTGCTGCAGAAAGTGGCTGGGGAATTGGCAACCTGGTAAATGAAGAGATATACGACCGCAAGAAAAAGATCAATGAAAAAGCAGTCAATGAAAAAGCACCCGATGGAAGTGTCTCACAAAAGATCGGTGACTTTTGGTTTAGCGGTATGGATTCTGCCGGTATAGAAAAACAAGGTTTGCAACCATTAAAAGAAAACCTGGACAAGATCAATGATATCAAATCTCTCGCCGACCTGGTAAATGTTGTGGCTTCTTTTCATACCAAAAGTGTTGGTTCATTATTTTCAGATTATGTTTCACAGGATGACAAGAACAGTGATGTAATGGCTTACCAATTAGGGCAAGGTGGATTAGGAATGCCCAACCGCGATTATTATTTTAATACAGATGACCGTACAAAAAATGTTCAGAAAGCATACCAAACTTATTTGCATAAAACATTTGGCCAATTAGCCGGTAACAGCAATGACAGTGTTGCCCTTTCTAAAAAAGTTCAATCAGTATATGGATTGGAAACAAAGCTGGCAAAAGCCGCCCGTAAACTGGCAGCGCTGCGTGACCCGTATAAGAACTATAATAAAATGACAGTAGCAGCTTTAGAGAAACTGTGCCCTAATTTCGACTGGCCTGTTTACCTGAAAAATATTGGCATAGAAAAACTGGATTCGGTGATCGTTGGACAACCTGAATTTTTTGCAGCTCTGAATACTGAATTAAAAGCAACTTCATTAGACGACTGGAAAAATTATTTACAGGTGCATTTGGTAATGTCGACCGCCGGGTACCTCGACAGCCAGACATTCATGAATTTATTTAATTACCGTAAAACATTAAGCGGCGCCAGTGCACCACGTGTAAGATGGAAACGTGTATTGGATGCTGAAGAAGGCGCTATTGGTGAAGCGTTGGGCCAATTATTTGTAAAAGAATATTTCAGCGAAAAAGCGAAACAACGTTACAGCGACCTTGTAGAAGCTATCCGTGATGCATATAAGGACAGGATCAATAAATTAGCCTGGATGAGCGACAGCACTAAACAGAAAGCACTGGATAAGCTGGCTAAGATCACAAAAAAAGTAGGCTACCCCGATAAATGGAAAGATTTTACTGCCATGAAAATAGACCGTGGCCCATTTGTATTGAACATGCAGAGAGCCAGTGAATGGTGGCATAAATACAATGTCAATAAATTAGGAAAACCTGTTGACCGTACTGAATGGGACATGACCCCGCAAACGTATAATGCCTATTACAATCCATCGAACAATGAGATCGTATTGCCTGCAGGTATGTTTGCTGTACCCGGCAAGCGTGATGAAGACCTCGACGATGCTTTTGTATACGGTTATGCAGCAGCATCTACCATTGGACATGAGATTACACATGGTTTTGATGACCAGGGCAGGCAATACAACGCAAAAGGAAATCTCACCAACTGGTGGCAGCCTAATGATTCTGTACAATTCTCACAGAGAGCTTTAAAGATCATTAATGAATTCAAAGCGTTTAACCCGGTTGATACTTTACATATCAATGGTGAAGCCACACAAGGCGAGAACATTGCCGACCTGGGTGGATTGTTATTGGGATTGGATGCTTATAAAAAAACAGAATCATACAAAAAAGGAGATAAGATCAACGGCTTCACGCCTTTGCAACGTTATTTTCTTGGATATGCTTATAGCTGGATGATAGAAGAAAGAAAAGAGAGATTGGCTAACCAGGTAATGACCGATGTACATGCACCTGCCAAAGAAAGAGTAAATGGGCCGGTTGTGAATATTCCTGAATTCTATGAAGCATTTGGAATTAAACCGGGAGATAAAATGTACAGGGCAGATAGTGTGAGGGTGAGTATCTGGTAGAGTTTTACCGGGGAGACGCAGAGACGGGGAGTTTCGCAGAGAAAAGAAATCACTCTGCGTTTCTCTGCGGCTCGGCGTCTCTGCGGTTCAATTCTGTAATCCCCAATCCTGCCCTGCCTTTCAAGGTCACTTCACCATAATTAAATTCAAGCCCGGTTGCCAGGTCTTCGGATAATAACAAAGGCCCATCCATATCTACATGGTCTATCTGCGGAAGAAAATTGGCGATAGCTGCAGAGCCAATACTGCTTTCATTCATACTTCCCATCATCACCTGCATATCCAGTTCTCTTGCTCTTTTTACCATTCGCAATGCAGGCGTGATACCACTGCATTTGGTGAGTTTGATATTGATACCATGAAAATGGCCATGACATTTATCTACATCATGTTCAGAAACACAGCTCTCATCAGCAAACAATGGGAGTTCTGACTTTTCAAACAATACTTTCATTCCATCCCAATTATCTTTTGCCAAAGGTTGTTCAATAAACTCCACTCCCAGGTCTTTTAATTGAGGTATTTTATTCAATGCCTCTTCGAGTGTCCATCCGGCATTGGCATCTATCCTGAGTTTTGCGTCAGTATGTTTTCGAAGTGCTGCAACGATCTCAATATCTTCATCAGTGCCCAATTTTATTTTATAGATAGGCCATGGCCTCGCTTTCATTTTTTCTACCATCACCTCGATCGTATCAATAGCAATGGTATAATCCGTTGGTGGAGTATTGATCCATGGGGTATCCCACAATTCATATAATAATTTGCCGCGCATTTTTCCGAAGAGGTCCCACCCTGCCATATCCAATGCACAAACAAGAAAGGGATTTGCCGGGAAAAGATGGTGCAGGTAATGCCAGTAACGGGCCGGATCAATTAATGCAAATTTTTCTATGAGAGTTTTTTTGCTTTCTATATCGGCGATCATGTCATCAACAGAGATATGGTAGTAAGTGATCGCGGGCGCTTCTCCATAACCAGTAAATGGGCCTAATTCTAAAGAAACAGATAAGGAAGGTTGTTGTGTTTTGGTACGCCCATTGGAAATGGTAAACGGATATTGAAAGGGTAATTCGTTTTTGTGGTAATGAAGTTTCATGAGCCCTTTAAAAAATTTCGTCCAGTGAAGTGATCGGCAAATTTAAGAACATCTGCCGCTTTGTACGATGCAACCACGCAATTGATCATTAAAATCATTTTGCTCAAGCAGGTTTTCTAATGAAAGATGCATTCGGTATTTCCAGTAATGTTTGGGATCTGCTGGAACATTGATCCTTTCTTCATTCGGGTCTTTGCGGCGAATCTTCTCATCAATACCCATCAGGTCCTGCAACTGGAAGATGCTCCACATAGCAGGTGAATATAAATGCTGTAATACAACTGCTTTATTGATCCATCCTGGGCAAACAGCTGGAGCCTCCCCTTCCTGGCCCAGTTCATTTTTATAAACCTGCTGTGTGATTCGTTTATCTTCTTCCCACCAGCCACGTATCGTGCTCATATCATGTGTAGAAGGTGTTACCACACTCAGGTAAGGAGCTTTTGAGGGATGAGAAAAGGTTTCTCCCGGATCTTTGGACATCCGCTGTATCTCAAGGCTTAGCATACCCACCTGTTTCATTACATCCGGCAAACAGTCAGGAACAAAACCGAGGTCTTCACCGCACACCAGCATATTGGTAACACGTTTTAATGCGGGTAATTTTTGCATGGCTTCCTTTCTCCACATATCATCCTGTCTGCGAAAGAAATAATCAATATATAATTCCTTCAGTTGCGATTGTGTGTTGCTATCAAGATTTTTAAATGAAGAAGTTGATTCAACCGAAAAACGGAAATGAAACTCCTGCCCTAGCGAACCTTCTACTTCAAATAAAATTACATTGCTGATAAGATCATAGAGTCCAATCTTTATTTTGTTATTTCGATCATTCTCTTCCAATGAAGAAAAATATTTTTCTACCTGTTTCTGTGTAACAAATGCGGGTTTCAATGTATAATTTCCGAAACCGTCGTAATTCAAAAATTCGTTTTTCACATATTCATTCTCCACTCCAAATATTTCACTCAGAATTTGTTCGGTGATATAGGGTTTTGTATAGCGCTGATGATCGAACCATATCCCTTTTGAATGAAATTCATTGATATGAACAGGGATGGCAGGAACAAAATATCCCATGATCCCTTCTACTGCGTTCATTGGAATGCTCCAAATACGGAAGAATCCGAGAATATGATCTATCCTGAATGCTTCAAAATAATAGCTCATCTGGCCAAACCGTTGTTTCCACCAGGCATACCCATCGTGTCTCATCTGTTTCCAGTTATACGTTGGAAAGCCCCAGTTCTGCCCCTTTACGGCAAAATCATCAGGTGGTGCACCAGCCTGCATTTCCATATGGTATAAAGAAGGCTGCTGCCAGGCATCGGCGCCATAACGGTAAACACCGATCGCAATATCACCCTTTAAAACAATGCCATTAGCAGAGGCATAGGCCGTTGCTTCTTTCAATTGTAAATAGAGATGATATTGCACGAAATAGTGAATAGCGATCTCATTAAAAGCGGGCGCAGTTTCATCGGCAATTGCAAGAATATTTTCTGCATTATAATTGCTGTGTTCGGGCCATTGCGAAAAATCAGGTGTTTTATAAAGGTCTCTCAAATAACAAAAAACAGCATAGGGCAAAAGCCAGTGTTTGTTCTCTTCAAAAAATATTTTATATCCTTTAGTTGTAAATGTTGCTTCTTTTTGCAATGGGTATAATTGCCTGATGAGTTCCCATTTTACTTTCATCACCGACTTATATTCTACTGACTCCAATCCATTTAATCGCACTCTCTCTTCTTCCTGTTTTTCGAGAAGTTTTTTATTTTTTCCAACGGCTACTTTTGCCATGTTAAGATAAAGAGGATGCAATGCAAATGCAGAAATAGCGGCATATGGATAAGAGTCCATGCAAGTATGCGTAGCAGTAGTATCATTTACCGGAAGCAACTGAATGAGTTTGAGGCAGGCTTTTTTACTCCAGTCAACTAATAATTTCAAATCAGAAAATTCGCCGGTACCAAAACCATTCTCAGTTCTCAGGCTGAAGACGGGAATCGCTACACCGGCTCCTCTCCAGGTATTTGCAGGAAGAACAACAAAGCCATCATTTATAATTGTCTGCCTGCCTTTCACCACTGTATCATACAAAGAGCGGTTATCGCCATCCTCAAAACGAATAAATTTTTTATTCTCTGCATCATAAATCCCATACTTGTATACAATGGGGAATGAATCGCCGGGCAAGTTCAGTTTCACAGTATAGAATGTATCACCTTGTTCACGGCTCATCAGCACCGGCTCTTCTTTATTCCAACTGCCTAATGAAGAAGCATTTCCTAACAAGCATACTGTTTGCCCTTTTGTAAGTAAAGGAGTCTTTACTTTAAAAATATGAGTGGTTGTTTTTGGCGCAGCAGTTTTAACCGGGGTATAATTATCCCTGAGCAACACATTTGCAAAGGGCTCGGTGTAAAAAACATTTTCATAATATCCCGCGTGGTTCCAGGCATCAAT
>CAISDV010000009.1 GCA_903884185.1 uncultured Chitinophagaceae bacterium
GGGTTTTGAAATTAATTAGCCATTCCTACTTTTTTAAGCAACTTGAAATTCTTTCGGTTATGCATGAATTTGTAAACGGATGAATAGATGAGTGGCATGATGAGGAGCGTAAGGATGGTTGATGTTACCAACCCGCCGATGACTACAACTGCCAATGGCTTTTGTGTTTCACTTCCTATTCCTGTTGAAATGGCCGCCGGTAAAAGCCCGATAGCTGCCATAAGTGCTGTCATCACTACAGGCCGTACACGTGAGATCACTCCCTGTAACACTGCATCATGCAAACTCATTTTTGCATCGAGGTTTTTTCGGAATACACTAATGAGTATCACACCATTTTGAATACACACACCAAACAAGGCAATAAAACCAATGCCTGCGCTAATACTAAAATTAATGCCGGTGATATGCAAGGCAAGGATGCCACCGATCAATGCAAAAGGAACGTTGAGGATGGTGAGCAGTGCATCTTTTACATTTCCGAATGTGACAAACAGCAAAAGAAAAATAGCCAGCAGGCAAACAGGTACTACATTGGCAAGAGTCTTTGTTGCACGTTGCTGGTTTTCGAACTCGCCATTCCACGTCATCCGGTAACCTCTTGGCAACTGCACTGCTTCATTTACTTTTTTCTGCGCTTCGGCTATAGTGCTTCCGAGGTCACGCCCACGGATAGAAAACTTAACGGGGATATACCTGCTGTTATTATCGCGATAAATAAATGCAGGCCCGGTTAATGTAACGATATCAGATATCTCTTTGAGCGGTATTTTGGCGCCGTCCTGTGTGGGGATCATCAACTGTTCTATCTTTTCCTGTGTATCGCGGAAGTCTTTCTGGTAACGCACACGGATATCAAATTTTCTTTCCTCTTCATAGAGTTGTGTGGCGGCTTTGCCCCCAACTGCCATTTCTATCACGCTTTGAGCATCGGCTGTACTAACGCCATACTGCGCCATTTTTTCCTGGTTCAGTTCTATGCGAAACTCAGGTTGGCCAAGGTTTCGCAGCACGCCGAGATCTTCTACGCCTTGTATAGTGCCCAGGGTAGCTTTTACTTTATTAGCCAATGAATCGAGTGTATTAAAATTGCGCCCGAATATTTTTACGGCCAGGGAAGCCGGCACACCTGCCACGGCTTCTTCCACATTATCGCGTATGGGTTGTGAATAATTCAGCAGCAGACCGGGTATTTTAGAAAGCTGCTGGTTCATACTGTCGATGAGCATTTCGGTACTTACACCTTTTCTCCACTCATCTTTTGGTTTTAGATCAACTGCTATCTCCACATTAAAAAAACCTTTAGGGTCTGTTCCATCATTGGTGCGCCCGATCTGTGAAAGCGTATGCCTTACTTCAGGGAATTTGCGGATGATGGTAGTGAGCTTATCTGATACTTCTTTTGACTGCGATAAAGAAGCGCTCATAGGTAACTCAGCTTTTACCCACAACGCGCCTTCATCCAACTCAGGAAGAAATTCACTGCCAAGAAATTTTGCGGAAAAGAAAGTGATTCCCATAAAAGCAACTGCTATAAAAATGCTGAGCTTAGGGTTCCTGCTTGTTTTTTCAAACAGAAATTTTACTCCCTTATCAAAAAATGATACTACCGGATTATATTTCTCGCGTACATTTTTTCGCAGCAGTATGCTTGATAAGGCAGGCACTAAAGTGAGAGTAAAAATAAGTGCGCCTAACAATGCAAAACTTAAAGTATAAGCAAGCGGAGAGAACATTTTGCCTTCCACTTTCTGGAAAGCGAAGATGGGTATGAGGCAGGTAATGATGATGAGTTTGGAAAAGAAGATGGCTTTGCCCATTTCTGTCCCTACATTTTTAAAAAGCCCCAGCTTGGCAAGCTTATTGAATCTTTGCATGCCTACTTCACGCGCACGGTGATCGAGCGCTACAAATAAACCTTCTACCATGACCACTGCACCATCTATGATAATTCCAAAATCAACAGCGCCCATTGACAATAGATTTGCTGTCATTCCTTTCAACCTCATACAGATAAAAGCAAAAAGCAGCGCCAATGGGATCACAATGCTTACAGTAACAGTGGTACGCCAGTCGGCCATAAATAATAATACGATGCAGGTAACAAGAATGATTCCTTCCAAGAGATTGTGAATGACCGTATGCGTAGCAAAATCCATCAGGTTGGTACGATCATAGTAGGTTTCCATTTTGATATCGGAGGGAAGTAAATTCTCTTTAATATCTACTACTTTCTCATGGATGCGGTCGAGCACTTCGCTGGGGTTCTCGCCTTTTCGCATTACGATGATCCCTTCAATCACATCGCTGGTGGTGTCTTTTGAAACCTGTCCCAGGCGTGGCTTTCCCACTTCTTTCACTACTGCAAGATTTCTTACGAGTATCGGCAGGCCATTGAGTTTGGTGACCATGATATTCTGTATCTCACCAATATCATTCAGTAACCCGATACCGCGAACCACATACGCCTGCCCGTTACGTTCAATGATATCGCCGCCTACATTGATATTACTTTTTGCCACAGCATTATATACATCTAATGAGCTAAGCCCATACTTGGTAAGATCACTTGGGTTAACACTGATCTCGAAACTTTTCTCTTCGCCACCAAAACTGTTTACATCAGCCACTCCCGGCACGCGTTTAAATTCGCGGTCAAGTACCCAGTCCTGGAAAGTATAGAGTTCGCGTATGTTTCGGGTTTTACTGGTAAGCGTGTAACGGTAAATCTCTCCCGTAGGACCATAAGGTGGCTCTACTTCCGGTTTAATACCATCGGGCAGGTCAACATCCGGAAGGCGGCTCATTACCTGCTGGCGGCCAAATGCATCATCCACGTCATCATCAAATATGATCCTGATATAGCTTAATCCGAATGCGGAAGTGGTACGCAGGTTTGATTTTTTTTGTACGGATGTGAGCGCTGTTTCCAGCGGAACGGTTACAAATTTTTCTACTTCTTCGGCACTGCGCCCCGGCCATTGTGTGATGATGATGATCTGGGTATTGGTAACATCGGGGAATGTTTCTATGGGTGTATTCTGATAACTGATAAAGCCAATGACGCCCAGGATAGCCGTCATGAAAAAAATAAAATAGCGGTGCCTTAATGAAAAATAAATGATCGATTGTATGATCTTGTTCATAATCTTTTCTTTTTGAATGAAACATATCAATGCACGGATGCCACGCACAGCGGTATAGCTGCAGGTGGCTACGGTGTCCGCATGCGGACGAAATAAAAAAAGAAGAAAGATTATGCTTTGGGAGGCGGGGGGTTGATCTCTTTAAAGAAAAGGTATTTGTATTTTTCGTTCAGAAGAAGCGGTACCGGGGCTTTGTAAGAAACAGATTCGCCAGTGATTGACAGTGAAACCGGTTGGTATAACTGTAAAGAAAAATGTTTGATGATCTGCGGTTTTGATGAGGCTGATCCACGCTCGTATTCCGGAAATGCATCTTTATTGCCCATCACTACCTCTGCAAAATATTCGGTCATGGAGTTGATATAGTTAAAATCCCCGATTGTATTGGCGCTGGCGATGGGTTGAAAATCAATAGCATCTATTCCCAGGTTGAGTATCTGCAGCGCCATCAGGAGCAGAAAACATTTCAGGGCTATATTTTTCATTAAAACCATCATGGAATCAAGACAAAATTAGGAGGGGCTGCGTATACTTCCAGCGCAAATATGTCATATATCGGTAAAACGGGAATATAAAAGGTTTAAGAGGTTCGAAAAGGTTCAAGAAGTTTACAATGTTGGGGGACTAACTGGCCACCAGCAACTGGTAACTGGCAACTATAACACTTACATACCCGCATCAAGCAAATCTGCTTCGCGGTTTTCATTCCACTCGATGATGAAATTATTCATTCCTTCACCGATCATGAGCTTCATGAATTTCTGCTGTACCAGTTCAAGCAGTGATAAGAAAAGAAAAATGGCGTGAATACGGCCTTCACATATTTCGAATACCCTTTCAAAAGAGACGGTCCTTTCCCTGCTTACAAAATCATTCATGTAATCGCGGCTGCCTTCCATGGTATAATCGTAACGCACTACCGTGTGCACGGGCCTATTATTACGGTCGTTCATACGCAACATCACTTTTTCAAAAGCCTTCATCAGCTTGAATAAAGTGATGGCTTGTATCTCTGTACCCTCGCCTGAATCTTCGCCGATCTGTGCCAGTTCTTTTTGCAGGTTGCCGCGTTTTACCATCAGCATGCGTAATGCTTCCATCTCTGCCATCTCCACTGCTGCTTCCTTGAATTTTTTATACTCGAGAATTTTATCAATGAGTTCCTGGCGGGGATCAATTTCATTACCCATCGCATCGATCTCTTTGCGGGGCAGCAATAATCTTGCTTTGATACGCATGAGGGTGGAGACAAACAAAATGAATTCACTGCTCAGATCAATATTAAGCTGTTCCTGCGAGTGGATATGATCCAGGAAGTCGTTAATGATCTTGGTGATGGGAATATTATAAATATCCAATTCATCCCTTTCAATAAAAAACAGGAGAAGGTCGAAGGGCCCTTCAAACTGGTCAACTTTGATCTGGTAATTCGTCGTGTTCACGCTGGTGCAGGTTTATAACTGCAAATAAACTGAATCGTAGCTACTGAACACCACTTATTTATCCACTAAACAACTCCTATTTTTTTAATGAATCCCTTATCTCCATCAGCAGTTTGTCGGTACTGGATGGCGCAGGAGGTGCTGCTGGCGCGGCTTCCTGTTTTCTTTTCAGGTTGTTCATTGCCTTAATAAGCAGGAATATCACAAAAGCGAGGATAATGAAATTAATGACCACGGTAATAAAATTGCCATAAGCAAATACCGGCCCCAGTTTTTTGGCTTCGGCAAGGGATAAGCCCTGTGCCACTTTATCTGAAAGCGGGATATATAAATTGCTAAAATCAGCTTTGAAGACGATGCCCACTAAAGGCATGATCAGGTCTGTTACTAATGAATCAACAATTTTACCAAAAGCGCCGCCAATGATTACACCCACGGCCAGGTCCATGACATTGCCTTTGGTGGCAAACTCTTTGAATTCTTTAGCGAAGCCCATATTTCATGATTTTATTGAACTGTTAAAGTAGAAATATTTTTTGAATACCCTTTATTTTTTTAAGCCGGGGTACTGCATGTTCAATCCTTTCAATAATTTATGCAATGCTTCTGCCAGCACATATTCTTTATACCAGTTATGGTCCGATGGCGTAATGATCCACGGCACTTTATCGCAATAGCGAAAACAGTCCTCATACATCTTCATATAAATATCCCATAATTTGGATTCTTTCAGGTCCTGGCTGTTGTACTTCCATTGTTTTTGCGGGTCTTTGATCCTTGCTTTCAAACGTTTCGTTTGTTCTTCCTTTGAAATGTGCAGGTAAAATTTAAGGATATGAGTATCATTATGCTGAACGAGTAGCTGTTCAAAATCATTGATGGCTTTCATGCGTTTGCGGGCGGTTTCGTCATCGCACCACTTGTGAACGCGTGTAATGAGGATGTCTTCATATTGCGAACGGTTAAATACCTGTATCATCCCCCTTGCAGGTGCATGGTTATGTATCCGCCATAAAAAATCGTGCGATAATTCTTCTGCTGTGGGGGCTTTGAACGATTTTACCATCACCCCCTGCGGGTTCATCTTTCCAAACACATTTCTCATAGCGCCATCCTTGCCACTGGCATCTATACCCTGTATAACAATTAATATGGAATGTTTGCCTTCTGCATACAACAGATTCTGCAGGTCATCTAATTCAGCGATGAGTTTGGCGGTACGGGCTTTTGTTTTTTCCTTGTTGAGGCCTTTTGGCGGGTTGGTGCTGGTCTTTGAGAGATGGATATGGGGCATATGATGCAATGGTTTTGTACAAGGTAACCAATTTAAAAATACTCCCCGAAATGTCCCCCTTGTCCCTTATGTCCTTCTGACTAAAAACACATTCAGGTATCCGTTCATCAAGTTTTTATAAACCCTATATATGAAAAGGCCTTTTTGATTTTGAAAAGAATGACATTTGCCCAAAATTAACTGTGCCTTCAAAAGTTATCAATTGGGGATTGTTCTTTATACTTTCATTAATATGGGGAAGTTCCTTCGTGTTGATGAAAGAAGGAATGAAAACATTAACCCCATACCATGTGGCCACCTTGCGGATACTGAGCGCAGGCGTTATTCTCATACCCTTTGCGGCAAAAGCTTTCAGGGCAATACCCAAAAACAAACTGGCACTGGTAATGTTATCCGGATTGATAGGCAATTTTTTCCCTGCTTATTTATTTTGTATTGCTGAAACAAATATTGATACTTCCCTGGCGGGGATATTAAACGCACTCACCCCTCTTTTTGCGATCGTGGTGGGAAAATTCTTTTTTGAAATGAAAGTGAGCAGGCGAAAAGCAATGGGTGTGGTGATCGGTTTCCTGGGACTATGCCTGTTGTTTGTAAGTAATGGCCATATCGATCTCACTAATTTTTCTTATTCGGCCCTGATCCTAATTGCCACTTTATTATATGGCATCAATGTGAATATGGTGGGGAAGTATTTGCATGGTATCGGTTCCATCAACATTGCCAGCGTTGCATTTGTATCATTGGTGATACCATGTATAGTTATCCTATATTTTTTAGGGTATTTTTCTCTTCCGCTTTCTTCAAAACCTTTTCTAATTTCAACCGCTGCCAGTTGTGTGTTAGGAACGATGGGCACTGCAGTGGCCACGATCCTGTTTTATATGTTATTGAAAAGGGCAGGAACTTTATTTGCATCAACCGTTACTTACGGAATTCCTTTTGTAGCGGTGTTATGGGGATTGTTATTGGGAGAACATACTACACTGATGCAGGTAGCTTGTTTGGGAATGATACTTGTTGGGGTGTATCTGGCAAACAGGAATTCGAAAGAATAGTTTTTTTAGTTACTAGTTACAAGTTTCTAGTTCCTGGTTAATAATCCATTATATAAATTATAAACCTTCTCAATAACCAGCAACCAGCAACTAGTAACCTGCAACCAGTAACCGTTACACACTCATCATCTCCTTCTCCTTCGCCGCAAGATGCTTATCAACCAATGAAATAAATTTATCGGTAAGGTCCTGTATCGTTTTTTCAGCATCCTTTGCTTCATCCTCGCTTAACCCATCTTTCTGTAATTTTTTTACCTGTTCAATAGAATCCCTTCTCAGGTTGCGGATAGATATCTTGGAATGTTCGCCCTCGGCGCCAGCTTTCTTAAACAATTCTTTTCTTCTTTCCTCGGTCAGAGGTGGAAGGAACAAACGAAGCTGGTGCCCATCACTTTGAGGAGTGATGCCAATATTGGCCTGCATGATCGACTTTTCTATGGGTTGCAGCATGTTCTTTTCCCAGGGTTGTATGCTGATGGTACGCACATCCAGTACAGTAACGTTTGCTACCTGGTTGATGGGAGTGGGGGTACCATAATAATCTACCTGTATGCCGTCCAGCATAGTGGGGTTGGCTTTGCCTGCGCGTATCTTGGTCAATTCAACTTCAAGATGGGAGATCGCCTTTTTCATTAGATCTTCCGTTTCGGCGCATATTAATTCTAAGTCTTCTGACATGGATCATTATTTTTAACTGTTGCAAAACTAACGAATGATCGCAAGATTTTTTTAGAATGGGTATTAGAATGGTTTTGAACCTGATTTTTTACTTCCTTTAGTAACCCAAATCTTTCATCCAATGGCAAATAACAATTCACGCCGTAATTTTTTAAAAACAGCCGGAATGGGCTTGCTTGCTGCCCCTGTGGCTTCTTCCATACTGACTGAAACATCTGCCAGGATTGAAAAGCAGGAGAGGCTTGAGAATCCCGCACTTGTTTTAAATGTGCGTGATTTTGGTGCAACAGGCGACGGAAAGACAAAAGATACCATCGCTATTCAACAAACTATCGACCGTTGTTCGGTACTGGGTGGTGGCGAAGTTTTTTTTCCTGCGGGGAATTATTTTACCGGTGCCATTGCACTAAGGCCGAATACCATTCTTCGCCTCGATAAAGATGCCATCATTTTGGGAACGCCGGATTTTGAAGATTATCCTATTACACAGGTTCGCTGGGAAGGCAAGTGGATACAGGGCAGGGCCGGACTTATTTATGCCATCAATGCAGACCATACGGGTATTGTTGGCCCGGGTAAGATCATGGGTAATCATGCTTTGGGTGGAAGGCCTAATGCAACGAACCCACTTCGTCACCCGGCATTGATCGAACCCATTGGTTGCAATAATATCCGCCTCGGAGATTTCTCCACTGATTATTATTTGATGTGGTCCATCCATCTCACTTACTGTGAAAATATTTCTATCAAAAACCTCACCATCCGCAGCACGGGAGGCAATGGTGATGGAATTGATATTGACTCCTGCAAACATGTGAAAATTGACAACTGCGATATCTCTACGGGAGATGATTGTATCTCTTTGAAATCGGGAAGAGGAATGGAAGGCTATACACTTCTGCGAACAACTGAAGATGTGCAGATCACCAATTGCACTTTCGCTGATTCTATTTTTGCGTGCATTGGTATTGGAAGTGAAACATCTGGTGGTATCCGCAATGTGCGTATTGAACATTGTAAGGTTACTCAGGCAAAAACATTTGCAGTGTATATTAAAAGCCGACCGGGGCGTGGTGCATTTATCGAAAATATTGTTGTAAATGATATGGATGTCTCTGGTACTGCAGGCGGGTTCCTTCGCTTCAATATTCTAAACAGCGGTATTCAAGACCCTGTTCCAGTGCCGGGTGATGAGGGCATTCCTACTATTAAAAATTTCAGCTTCTCCAATATCCGTGTCAAAGATGTTCCGGTGTTGGTAGATGGAACAGGTATCCATCCCAACAAACCATTGGAAGGATTTACACTTTCTAATGTTTCGGGAACTTGTGGCAAAGGGATATCACTGGCCAATATTAAAAAAGCAAAGATTAATAATGTGAAGGTGACAGGATTTGCAGGGCCATTGCTGAGTATTAATAATGTTACGGGATCAGGATTGGATGGTGCAGTGACGATCGATGCGCTGAAGATACCGGATGCAGTGGTGCCTGCTGCAAAACTGTATCAATTGGGGTAACTTGTTATTGGTTTTTTAATTCTTGTGTCCTTTATGTCCTTCTTGTCCCCTGTGTTTAAAAAATAAAACAGTTTTTTATGAAATATTTATCTCAGGTAATGCTGTTGCTTTTTGCGACATTCATTTCCATCGCTTCTTTTAGCCAGCAAAAAGAACCTGCAAAAATGGTGGCAGGCATTCCTGTCAATTATGATGAAGCATTGGTTGGAACATACACCCTTCCAGACCTGATGACACTTTCTAATGGAGCCAAAGTAAAAAGCGCCAACGACTGGTTAACAAAACGCAGACCTGAAGTGCTACGCCTCATTGAAGAAAACCAATTTGGTAAAATGCCACCGCGCCCTGCCGATATGCATTTTAATGTATTTGATAAAGGCACCCCGGTGTTTGATGGCAAAGCGATCCGCAAACAAGTGACGGTTTATTTTTCAAAAGATACGTCATCATATAAAATGGATCTGCTCATTTATATTCCTGCCAAAGCAGACAAACCTGTACCATTACTTTTTGAAATATCCTTTTCTGCCAACTCAACCTCTGTGAATGATCCGGGAATAAAAGCCGGAGAGGTATGGACAAAAGAAGGAAAGAAAATTCCTGCTGCGAGCGGAGTGAGTTTTGGTAAACTGAATGTTGAACCATTTCTTGCGCAAGGTATTGGAGTAGCAGTTGTTTACTATGGTGATATTGAACCTGATTATAAAAAAGGAATTGAGTTTGGCATCAGGGGCAAATACCTGAAACCCGGCGCCACATGGACTGAACCCAATGAATGGGGCGCTATCTCTGCATGGGCATGGGGGTTGAGCCGTGCAATGGATTATTTTGAAACAGATAAACAGGTTGATGCAAAACGCGTGGCTTTACAGGGAACATCACGTTTAGGAAAAACGGTGTTGTGGGCAGGTGCTCATGATACCAGGTTTGCCATGGTGATAGCCAGTTGTTCAGGTGAAGGGGGGGCCGCTATCAGTCGCCGCAATTATGGAGAAACGATCAAACATATCACTGATACCTCAAGATATTTTTACCAGTTCGCACCCAACTATCATAATTATGGAGATGATCCAAGTAAGTCGCCGGTGGATGCGCACATGCTGGTAGCATTGATGGCACCAAGGCCGGTATTGCTGCAAACGGGAGATACAGATGTATGGTCCGATCCCAAAGGTGAATTCCTTGCCGCTGTTGCTGCGGAACCTGTTTACCAATTATTTGGCAAGAAGGGGCCGGGAACGGATATCATGCCAAAAGCAAGCCAGGCCGACCTTTTGAATACATTGGGATATTTTATGCATGCAGGCGGGCACGGTACTATTCCATCAGACTGGAATATCTACCTCGACTACATTAAAAAATATTTGTAAACGGATAATCGAAAGAATAAACCAAATGCTGAAATGATCTTGATCGTATTATATAAAACAATCGGGCTTTGCCTTGTATCCATTGTCATTGAAGCCATCTCAGCCACAAAAGAAGGAATACAATGGTTCGCAAATTTAAAACGGCCAAAATATTCTTTCTCATTAAATATCTGGTATGTGGTAGGCGCTGTCTATTACATCTTATTTGGAATAGCTTCCTACAGGCAATTTGCACTTGGTAAATCTTTTTCATCAACAGCTATACTACTATTGAGTTTTGTAATGATCGTGAATGGCCTTTCTAATTTTGTAGTTTTCAAGTATCGTTCATTAAAGTGGTTTTACCTGATCATCTATCCATATATTTTTATCCTGTTGACATTAGTCATTGTGTTATGGAAAGACGATCAAATTTCAGCCGCACTTGTTTCTTTATATTTGTTGTGGCTGTTTTATGATCTTTACTATGGGTATCACATTTGGAAATTAAATACAACTGAAATAAATAACTCAAAAGAATAATGATAAAATCGCTTCAAAATATTCACCCAATTTTTATTATTTTAATAGCTACTACGCTTGAAGTGAGCGGAGATGCCATCATAAGAAAATGCATTTATACGCATACAGGAATAGCGAGGGTAAGTTTTGCATTGATCGGAATGATCTTATTGTTTGGATATGGTTTCTTCCTTAACCTGGCGCCCGTGGATTTTGGGAAAATAGTTGGCCTTTATATAGCAACCCTTTTTGTTGTTTGGCAGGTGATCAACTTTATTGCCTTCCAGGCTGTGCCAACTTTGCCTGTTATGATTGGAGGGGCGCTTATTGTTGCCGGAGGATTGATCATTACATTTTGGAAAACTCAATAAAACAGGGGCATCTTAAACCAGCCGGATAATTTTTTTCAATCAATTCATTGAAAACCTAACTTCGCTGCCTTAACATTGATCTATGAAGACTACACAGGAACTGAAAGATATTGCTACCCAATCGCGCAGGGATATTGTCCGTATGGTGCACGCTGTGCAAAGCGGCCACCCCGGTGGTTCATTGGGTTGTACCGATTTTTTTACCGCGCTATATTTTAGTGTGATGGATCGTGCGCCCGAGTTTTCAATGGATGGAATAAATGAGGACATCTTCTTTTTATCGAACGGGCATATCTCCCCCATATTTTATTCCACCCTTGCAAGAGCAGGTTATTTTGAAGTGAAGGAACTGGCTACTTTCAGAAAGCTCAATTCAAGATTGCAGGGGCATCCTGCTACGCATGAACATTTACCTGGCATCAGGGTAGCAAGTGGATCATTGGGACAAGGAATGAGTGTAGCGCTTGGGGCAGCACTGAGCAAGAAATTAAATGGAGATAAGCATTTTGTTTATTCATTGCATGGCGATGGGGAACTGGATGAAGGCCAGAACTGGGAAGCGATCATGTTTGCTGCACATCATAAAGTAGATAATCTCATTTCCACTATTGATTATAACGGGCAACAAATTGACGGTCCTACCAAAGAAGTAATGGGACTGGAAAATCTCCGTGCAAAATTTGAAGCCTTCAACTGGATAGTGATGGAGATGAATGGCAATGATATGGATGAAGTGATTGCTGGATTGGCGAAAGCAAAAACATTGGCAGGAAACGGTAAGCCAGTATGTATATTGATGAAGACGATTATGGGGAAAGGTGTTGATTTTATGGAAGGCCATCATGAATGGCATGGTATAGCGCCGAATGATGAGCAGCTTGCAAAAGCTTTGGCACAATTGCCGGAGACATTGGGGGATTATTAGAAATTATTTTTACCGGAGAGACGGGGAGTCGGAGAGATTCGCAGAGATAAAACTCGACGCTTTCATTATTACGCCTGTCTCCCCGTTCCTCCCTGTCTCTGCGACTCTGCGGTAAAAAAATCAGCTTTTCAACGAAAACTCCTGCCTGCAGGCCTTTCTCGAAGGTATCCATGCGGCTGCGAGAGCGATCAATAGAATAGTAGCAGCTACTAAAATAAAATCTGTAGCCACCAGTTTAACAGGATAATAATCAATGATAAAACTTCCGCCCCTAAGTGGAATAAGCTTGAATTTGATTTGAAGCAAACAAATGATCACAGCCAGCAGGATACCACCTGCACCGCCAATTCCCGCCAGGATAAAACCTTCGCTTAAAAATATTTTTTGAATAGAACTGTCATTCGCACCCATGGCTTTTAATACGGCGATATCTTTTTGTTTTTCCAGTACCAGCATCGTCAATGCACCAATCATATTAAAAGACGCAACCACCATGATTAATGCAAGAACAGCATAAATCACCCATTTCTCTACTTCCATCACCGTATATAAACTTTGGTTTTGCTGGTAACGTGTTTCAACAGTATAATTGCTGCCTAAAAGTTTTTCAAGTGAAGCTTTTATTTTTCCAGCATCCTTGTTATTGTTCAGCTTGAGTTCAACAGAAGAATATTCATCGGGCTGCATATCCAGCATGAACTTTAAAAAAGCAAGATTGCTGAAAGCATACTTGTTATCAAAATCCTGTTGCACAATAAAAGTGCCCGATGGCATCGCATTAAAAGAATTCAGCGTGTTCTCAATAGAATGCGAAACAGCTTTCCTGTTGGGCAGGTAAAGTGTAACGGGATACTGGCCTTTCTCTACATCAGCGCCAATGGCATTTTCGATACCTCCGCCCAATACCAATTCAGGTGCAACAGCCGAGCCTAATTTGAATTTACCGCGGATGATATGCCCGCCGATGCCATTGGTAGAAAGATAATTTTCATCCACTCCTTTTAAAAAAACAACACTCTGGTATTCGCCATTCACCAGCAATGCTTTTTCTTCAGCCACAAGGCTCAGTGTTGCCACACCAGCTGTTCCTTTTAATTGATCTATCTGTGTGGGAGTAAGTTTGATCACTTTTCCTTGTGCCGGGGCTATCCGCATATCTGCATAAAAATCTTTGTACAAGCCTTGCACAAGGTCTTCAAAACCATTAAACACACTCAATACAATGATCAGGGCGGCAGCGCCTACAGCAATAGCCGTGACGCTGATCCATGCAATGATATTGATGGCATTGGTGGTTTTTTTTGAGCGAAAATATCGCCACGCGAATAGTAGGTTCAAGTGGTACAGGTTACAAGTTACTAGTTGCCGGTTGCTAGTTGCCAGTTACCAGTAACCTGCAACTCGTAACCAGTAACTGTTATTTTGGATTGATCTTCTTAAACAATTCTTCCATCTTAAATACATGATCCAGCGTATCGTCCTGGTAAAACTGCAGTACGGGTATCCGCCTCAATTGGTGCTTGACCTTGGACGCTAGTTGTTTCTTTATTTCCCAGGCCCTATCCTCTATCATTTTCATGACCTCAGTGGCATCTTTTACCTGGAACAGGCTCAGGTAAATCCTTGCTTCCAGAAGGTCGGGGGTTATTTTTACTGACGAGATGGAGATCATACCACCCTGGAACATGTTGAGCCCCAGTTTCCTGAAAATATCGTTCATCTCTTCCTGTAGTACCGCTGCTACCTGTTTTTGGCGTTTTCCTTCTTCCATAATCTTACCTTTGAAATTCAAAATTAGCACGATTGAATATAGCAACAGGTATTTTGTTGTTATAATTGGTTAACTACCTAAGATGAAAAAATATTCCCGGCTTTTCAGCTACCTGCGGTTCCATACCACCCATATCATTCTATATTTCGTTTTTTCCATCCTTTCCATTGTTTTTTCACTGGTTTCTTTTGGCGCACTGCCCTTTTTTCTGAAAATGATCTTCATCAAAGACAAGATCGAAGTGGTAAAACCCGATAGCGTATTCGACCTGATCAAATACATCAATTATGAACTGGCGCTGTTTATCCAATCAAAAGGCCCCGATGGGCCGGTCCTGGCTTTAGGATTGATCTGCCTGATCGTGATCGTTTCGGTGTTCCTGAAAAACCTGTTCTTCTATCTTTCTTTTTATGTACTGTCGCCGATCAAAAATTCGGTTGTGATGCGTTTACGCATGGAGCTCTATAATAAATTATTACAACTGCCTATCGGATTCTTTACCGACCAGCGCAAAGGTGATGTCATGAGCCGTATGACGAATGATATTGGCGAGATAGAAACATCTGTGGTGGGTACTTTGGAAGGATTGATCAAAGACCCTTTGAATTTGTTGGTGATACTGATTGTGCTAGTTGTTATCAGTCCGCGCTTATCACTTCTGCTTTTTGTTTTTCTACCGATCACTGCTTTTATCATTGGTCGATTGAGCCGCAGCCTGAAAAAGCAATCTAATATTTCTGCAACAAAACTCGGCGAAGTATTATCTGTGTTGGATGAAACACTTGGCGGACTGCGTGTGATAAAAGCATTTAATGCGGAGACGTTATTGCGCAACAGGTTCATGAAAACAAATAATGAATTATTTCATATCCGCAATAAGATGCAGATACGGCGTGACCTTGCTTCACCTTTGAGTGAGTTTTTAGGTGTGGTAGTATTAGCAGGTATTCTTTGGTTTGGAGGGAAGTTAGTGCTGGGTGGTAATGCAGGTGGATTAAATGCTGAAGGTTTTATCATGTACATCGTATTATTTACCCAGGTCATCAATCCTGCTAAATCACTCTCCACTTCATTTTATAATATGCAGCGTGGAACAGCAGCCATTGCACGCATCGAAGAAATATTGCAGGCACCTGTAAAAGTAGATGAGAATGAAAATGGCCCTGCGATCGAATCATTTAAACATTCTATTGAATTCAGGAATGTGAGTTTCTTTTACGAGGATAAGCCCATTCTAAAAAATATCAATCTTATTGTTGAGAAAGGAAAAACAATTGCATTAGTTGGTTCTTCGGGTGCGGGTAAAAGCACATTGGCTGATTTGGTGCCAAGGTTTCATGATGTGACCGGGGGAGAATTACTGATCGATGGCATCAATATCAAAGACTATTCATTGCATAGCGTGCGCAGCCTCATGGGTATTGTAACACAGGAGCCGATCTTATTCAATGATACTATTGCAAAGAATATTGCATTGGGAATGGAAGAAGCTACGCAAGAGCAGATCATGCAGGCAGCAAAGATCGCCAATGCGCATGAATACATTTCCCGTAAAGAACATGGGTATGAGACCAATATCGGTGATCGTGGAAACAAACTAAGCGGTGGTGAACGCCAGCGCCTGACCATTGCAAGAGCAGTATTAAAAAACCCGCCCATACTCATACTTGATGAAGCTACTTCCTCACTCGATACAGAAAGCGAAAGACTGGTTCAGGATGCTATCAATAATATGATGCAGAACCGGACCAGTATTGTCATTGCACATAGGCTCTCTACCATCCGCCATGCAGATGAGATCATTGTATTGCAAAAAGGAGAAATTGCAGAACGTGGCCACCACGAAGGGTTGATGGAAAAAAATGGTATTTACAGAAGATTAGTGGAAATGCAGGAAGTGAAATAAACCCCGAGGGTTTCTAAAATCCTCGGGGTTTGTAATAATAAAGAACTATTTGTTGCGTTTGATCTGCCTATCCGCTCTTTTGATAGGATGTTTTACGCCCTCTTTCTTGAGGTTCTTTGCATCCTTGGCAATGTCTTTCTTATCGCCTTTAATGTCCTTGGTTTCTTTTCTTGCAGCGGCTTTGTCCTTAGCTGCCCTTGTATCTGCCTTGGCAGCAGCTTTGTCTGCTTTTGCAGCAGCTTTGGTCATGCCAGCCTTTTCATCTGCTTTGGCGGCTGCCCTGTCTTTGTCTGCATGCTTTTCAGCTTTTACTGCAGATTTAGCATCAGCAGCGCGTTCTTTTTTGTCTTTTCGTACGTCTTTGATGTCCTTGCGGAGATCTTTCATGTCTGCTTTCTTAGCATCTTGTGCAGTTGCACCAAGAACTAAGGAACAGCTTAGCAGGAGGAATAATACTTTTTTCATGGTTACATTTTTTTGTGAGTAATAAGATATTGACGGGTGGTGACTAAGGAAGGTTTAACCTGTTTTATATTTTAACTATTCTGTATACATGAAATCAGACATATATCAACTGAAGGATATTCTTTTTTCTTAATAAGGTAGTTAAGATTACCGAAGAGCCCGAAGTCTCGGGTGAAGAGACAGAGAGAAACGCAGAGATAATGTTGATTAGATTAAAGGAGCAATGAATTTTAACTCAGCGAACCTCCCCGTCTCTCCGGTGAAATGAATAGTCAAGGGATTTGCCATCTAAGATATCGATAGCCTAGAATTTTATATACACACCCACCTCAACATAAAAAGTATTTTGAAGATTCTTTTCACTAGGTGGAGTAGTATCGTGCGTTTCAGTAGACTCTGTTCCGTTTTTTAATTTAATATTCGATACAGTAGTAGTGGAGATTGGATTTTGAGGTAACGCGAGAGTAGGTGTAAAAAACAATCCCCATTTTTTTCCATCATAATTAATCGGCAGAGATATTTCATAATCCATTAAAGTAAGCTTGCTGTTGTTGACAGTAGTGGTGGTAGTGATGGAAGCGAGATTGGGGATCTTTGATTTCGCATTTTTGCCAACACGCCGGTTCGTGTATCCTTCATAAAAATTAAGTGTACTCAGGTTGGTTGTAACAGAAGGGGTGATGGTCCAGAGATCATCTTTATCTCCTACATAAAAAGCATGCGCCAAACCAAAGTTGAGCGCAATGTCTGCCTTATCAGCAAACAATACATCTATGCCTGTACTCAATTGTAAAAACCCCAGGTCATAACTCAATGTGCCGCCGATGCTCCCTTTTATATCACTCTTGACCGCAGTACTCGACTGGTTATAAAAACTTTTATTGGCATAAACGCCACCGGTAAAATTATCAGAAAAACTGAAATCATATCCCGCATCAAATGAAACCAGGTCGATGCGGCTTTCTGAAGAGCTTGCGAGGTATGAGATGCCACCCGTAATATAGAAACCGCTTTTGTCATAATAACCAATACCCGGACTGATATACGGGGTTGCAAGTGAATCCTTGCGCCCATTGTATAACGAATTACTCAGGTAATTGGCAGAAGCTTTGAAGTAAGATGTATGCTTGTCGTCTGTTTTTTTCGTTTCCTTTTCCTGTGCAGAAGAAAATACTGAATACATGCAGCAACAAACCAAAAGGAAAGAACGCATTTTTATTAAAGTCATGAGCATACTTTTTATTGTGGACAAAAAACACTTTGCAGTGACATCGCCTTTAGTAATAAGTTTAATGTATCGTCACTTTATAACAATCGTGCCAGATAAAAAAAGGCCGCTTCTCAGCAGCCTGTATAAAATTTTATAACCCTCCAAGGATTTAAAACTCTCCAAGGGTTTCAAACCCTTGGAGAGTTTAGATTATTATTGTTCTGTAGAAAGCCTTACTAAACCCAATTTTGCTTCTAAACTTAAGGTAGCATGTGGCACAGCACGTAAACGGGCTTTGTCTATCAGCTTTCCTGTTACGCGGCAGATACCATAGGTCTTGTTCTCGATACGCCTGATGGCTTTTTCAAGATGGTCGATATAAGTGATCTGGCGACTGGCCATCTGGCTCAGTTGTTCGCGCTCCATGCTCATACTTCCATCTTCCATGGTCATATAGCGTGCATCATCATTATCTCCTCCCATTTCATCTTTGCGTGTGATCAATCCCTGCAGGTAGGCCAATTCTTTTTTGGCGGCTTCTAATTTTTTGTTGATCAGGTCCCTGAATTCGGCAAGATCGTTATCGTTGTACCGAACAATTGGCTCATTAGGCCTTGCGATACTTGACCTTTTTTCTAAAGGCGTATAACCCGGCCTGTAGGGAACACTTGTTTTGACACTGGTCTTTGGAACTTTTACCTCTTTCATGGGCTCAAGCGGCTTCTTCACTGGTTTTAATGGCATAGGTGGTAAAACTGGTTTGGTTTTAGCGGCAGGCACTGGCTTGCCGGCCGGTTTGGCTACCGGCTTAGGTATGGATTTGGAAATTGGTTTCTGTACAGGTATTGGCTTTTTAGCAGCTTTCGGGGCTGGTTTTGCACTCTTTTTGGCAGGCTTCACTACCTTTTTAGCCGGTTTCACTACATTTTTAGGAGCTGGCTTTTTCTTGGCAGGAGCGCTTTTTTTAGCCGGGGCAGCCTTTTTTACAGGTTTTGCGGCCTTTTTTACGGGTTTTGAAGCCTTTTTAGGCAGGGGTTTCTTGCTAGACATGTGTTTTATCCTTTTTTTGTTACGTCTACTTTCAGCAGAATGTCGTTTACTTCAATTTCAGTGCCACCCTGAATCTCGGATATCCAGTCAATTTCGTCTGCCAAAATTTCGCCGCAAATATAGATTTTATTATCATTAATGGAAGAATACAGATTTTTGTCCTCCTGGACCGTCAGTTTTATCCTGTCAGTCAACTCAAAACCGCTCTCTTTCCTGATACCCTGGATCCTGTTCACAAACTCCCTGGCATTACCCTCTTTTTGCAGTGCATCGGTGATCGTGATGTCGAGTGCTACGGTTAGGCTACCCCTGGAAGCCACGCTCCAGCCCGGAATATCTTCTGCGGCAATTTCCACATCAGTCAATAATAAAGTAACCGGTTCGCCATCGAGGTTGATAGTGTACTGGCCGTCTTTTTCAATGGCAGCTATTTCCTGCTGGTTGAATTGTGTGATGGCAGCGGCAGCAGCTTTCATTTTTGCTCCCAGCCTTGCACCCAATGTTTTGAAATTGGCTTTTATCTTTTTACTGATGATGCCTTCTGTATGGGTGATGTATTCCACTTCTTTCACATTCACTTCTGCTTTGATCAGGTCTTCTATTTTTTCCAACTGCGACCGCATGGAAGGATCAAATACAGGGATCAATATTTTCTGAAGGGGTTGGCGGACTTTAATATTTACTTTTTTGCGGATCGATAATACAAGTGAACAGATATCCTGTGCCAACTGCATTCTTTCTTCAAGTGGTGAATCTATTGCTGATTCATCTGCCTTTGGAAAATCTGAATGATGTACAGAAGCCACGCCCATTCTTTTTGTTACTGCATCCAGGTTCTGGAAAACCGCATCAGCAAAGAAAGGAGAAATAGGCGCCATTAAACGAGTGATCGTTTCCAAGCATTCATACAGTGTTTGATATGCGCTGATCTTGTCTGTTTCATATTCGCCTTTCCAAAACCTTCTTCTGCATAGACGAACGTACCAGTTGCTCAAATGTTCATCTACAAATTCTTCAATGGCACGGCCGGCGGGAGTAGGTTCGTAATCATCCAGTGATTCAGTTACTTTCTTTATTAAAGTATTGAGTGAGGATAATATCCAGCGGTCTATCTCCGGCCTTTGTTCTAATGGTATGCGTTCTTCTTTAAATGAGAATCCATCTACATTTGAATACAATGCAAAAAACTGGTAAGTATTATACAGGGTACCAAAGAATTTACGCTGCACTTCTTTGATGCCGTCGAGGTCAAATTTTAAATTATCCCAGGGAGAGGCATTAGTGATCAGGTACCAGCGCGTAGCATCTGCACCAAACTGTTCAATTGTTTTAAACGGATCTACTATATTGCCCAGGCGCTTGCTCATCTTAACGCCATTCTTATCCAGTACCAATCCATTTGAAACAACTGTCTTGTAAGCAACACTATCAAACAATAGAACTCCCAATGCATGCAATGTATAAAACCAGCCTCGTGTCTGGTCAACACCTTCTGCAATAAAATCTGCGGGGAAAGCAGTGTTCTTGTCAACGAGATCTTTATTCTCAAAAGGATAATGCCATTGAGCATAAGGCATGGCACCGCTATCGAACCAAACATCTATCAGGTCTGGTACACGGGTCAGCAAATTCCCTTTTTTGCTCAGAAAGAAAATATCATCAACAAAAGGTTTGTGCAGGTCATCGGTCTTAAACCTGAAAATTGGTTGTATGAACAGATATTGTACCTTTGTATCCGAAACTGCGCCCAGGTCATCACGAGTATGTGTAGGGTTGATCTGCGTAGCATCTGTGAGGTCACCAACCCTTTCGGTTGCACCAGTTTCTTCTTTCTTTTTAAAACCTGTCAATAACCAGCTATACTTCTCATCGTTCAGGTACTCATTTACAAAAGCTACATAGCCACCTTCCTCAATTTCTATTCTCTTGTTATGTTCCGGGCCAAAAGTTCTTTTAATTTTCCCGGTTACTAAAGTATTCACCAGCTTGTAGAGTATTTCAGTAGGCTCATGCCCTTCTTTTTTTCTCTTGGCGATGATCTTCGCAATGCCATAACCCTTTTTGTAATCGTTGTTTTCATCACCGGCTTCACCCCATAAAAAATGAATAAAGCCGCCTTCAATATCTGTGCGGCAAACGGCATATTCTACATCTTTTTGTGTAGCAATTATTTTGTCAATTGCTTTTTTGCCAAGGAATATCTCACGCTCAGCATTAAACAGTTTTACTCTTTCTTCACTGCAATAAAAATTACTTGAATCCCTGATATTTTGTTTCAGTTCTTCGATGCTGCCTACGCAAACTTCTTCGCTGCCATCTTCTGTACGCCATACCGGCAAAGGCGTTCCCCAATAACGGCTGCGGCTTAAATTCCAATCCACCATATTCTCCAGCCAGTTGCCAAATCTTCCTTCGCCGGTTGATTTGGGTTTCCAGTTGATGGTCTTATTCAATTCCACCATCCTGTCTTTTACTGCTGTGGTCTTGATGAACCAGGCATCTAATGGATAATATAAGATCGGTTTATCAGTTCTCCAGCAATGCGGGTAACTGTGTTCGTATTTTTCTACTTTAAAAGCACGGTTCTCTTTTTTAAGTTTTACGCAGATGTCAACGTTTACATCCACATAATCCTTTTCATCTTTATAATTCTTTACATAACGGTTGCTGAATTCGCCAAGTCCGTCAACAAATTTTCCCTGTTTGTCAACCATGGTTAAAATGCCGATGCCATATTTTTTTCCTACGCGATAATCATCCGCACCAAATGCAGGCGAGGTATGCACAATACCGGTACCATCTTCGGTGGTAACAAAATCTCCAAGGATCACACGGAAAGGATCGCCTTCCACATTGGCAGGACTATTTGCATCAAAAGCCAATAACTGTTCGTAGCGGCATTCTTCTATGCCGGCGCCTTTGAATTCAGCTAATATTTTCCATGGTAATACTTTTCCATCTGCCTGGTAATTTTCAAAATCACCATTCTCTGCTTCGGGTTTAAAATATTTGCCGACTAAAGCTCTTGCTATAACAACATTTATTGGAAGATGTGTGTATGGATTAAAGGTCTTCACCAATGCATAATCTATCTTTTCTCCAACTGTTAGGCCAAGGTTGGAAGGAAGTGTCCATGGGGTAGTGGTCCATGCGAGAAAAAAGACCCCCTCATCCCGGCCTTCTCCCCGCGGGGGAGAAGGAGGAAGAGCATCAAATAAAAATTGACTTCTCTTATCTTTCACCGCTTTGAACATCGCCACACAACTTGTATCCTTTACATCTTTATAAGTGCCGGGCTGGTTTAATTCATGGCTGCTTAAACCGGTTCCCGCAGCGGGTGAATAAGGCTGTATGCTCACGCTTTCGTACAAATAACCTTTCTTGTATAATTCCTTCAGGATCCACCACAATGTTTCAATATAATTATTCTCAAAAGTGATATAGGGGTGATCCAGGTCAACCCAATACCCCATCTTTTGCGTGAGCTCATCCCATTTGTCCTTATAACGAAGCACGGCCTCGCGGCATTTTTGATTGTACTCTTCAACAGAGATTCCTGCCCGGCCATCGGACGGGTTTTTGCCAATATCTTCTTTGGTGATGCCCAGTTCTTTTTCAACTCCCAATTCAACGGGCAATCCATGGGTATCCCAACCGCCCTTGCGTTTTACCTGGAAGCCCTGCATGGTCTTATAACGGCATACCATATCTTTCAGTGTACGCGAGATCACATGGTGGATGCCGGGCATACCATTGGCGCTGGGTGGCCCTTCGTAAAATACAAATGGCGGTTTACCCTCGCGCAGCGACACGCTTTTTTCGAATGCTTTATTTTCTTCCCATTTGGCCAGAACCTCTTTTTCTATGGAAGGCAGGTTCAGCCCCGGGAATTCCTGGTACTTCAAACTCATAAGATCTTCGTGAACTGTTTGTAAAATGGCAGCGAAGTTACGGAATAACAGGGTTTAAAAGAAGGTGTTGGGGAAGCATATTTTGGGGATGGAAACCCCACCTTCTTCGTGTCTTCTTCATACCTAAACCTTACCTGGTTCATAGCTTGTTCGCCGGTTCTTCTCCCCCTCACAAAAGAACACTCTTTACAGGCTGGGACCATCAAGGCACCCAAAAGAGAAGGAAAGAGAACATGAAGAGAACATGAACTGTATATGAAGAGAACAAAACATGAACATGGTATGAACAAAAAGAGAACAAGACATGAATCAAACATGACCCCGGGCAGCGATTGGAGACGAAGAAAAACGAAGATGGTACGGTAATGGTACGAATATGATACGAATATGAAACGAACAGGCCTACCTGCAAGTCTGTGCGGTTATACTAAAGAAATAAGTTATTTTAGGTTCTAACATCAGAGTCCCTCCGGCTATTCACAGTAATGATTTTGTGATGTAAAAAAATAGGCACCTGTTTTTAAAACGAGACCTAACGGGCCGAAGGAGACTTTGCTGGAACGGAAAAGATTATAATAAAATAATGATACAATTTCAAGAAAAGGTAAATGAACTTCGTATAAATTTAAATGAAGAGCAACAAAAAATGCTTAGTTTGAATTCGATTCATAATTTCCTTATTTTCTACGATAAATTAACGGAATACAAAACTGAAGTAGAGCAATTATTATTTGGCTATTTTCAAAAAATAGAAGAAGAAAATTATATTGTAGACAAAAAAACAAGCACAGAAATCGCATTTGATTATGTTATGAAAATAGGATCATATTATACTTTGAACTTAGGGTTTAAAGTTCAGATGAAACTAAGTTTTGCGCTTTTTTGGGGTATACATGCTGATGCTGTGTTGCTAATAATAGGTCTTCTTAGTAAAGTTTATTATATACCAATTGTGACTTTACTTTTGCTTAGTAGGTGGTGGTATTTGAAAGTGTTTTATGAAAAGAAAAATAGGGTACATAATGTAAGATATTAGGGGTAGTGTTTGGGTAATGTAATAAAAGTGTTGGTATAAAATATAAACCACTCTTAGGGGTAAGTTGTCTGAACACGATTACTGGATTTCACGATAGACACGATTCGCGAGTATTAGACACACGTATAAGTTCATGTATAAATACTGATTTATTCAGTAATAGCTCTTTGTAATTTTGCTTCCTTAACAGGGATCATGGATACGATATTAAAAAGGGGTGATACTGAAATAGACAAGTTAACACATAGAATTATTGGATGTGCTATGCAGGTTCACAGAACAATGGGTAATGGTTTTCAGGAAGTAATATATCAAAGAGCATTAGCCATAGAATTTGAGTTTCAGGGTATCGCATTTGATCGAGAGATGGATATGCCACTTTTTTATAGAGAGAAAAACATTGGTTCACGAAGAGTTGATTTTTTTGTAGCAAATAAAGTAATGGTAGAAATAAAAGCTATTGAGAAATTGGAAGATGTACATAAAGCTCAGGCAATTAATTATTGTGAAGCTTATGATATTGCGGATGGTTTATTAATAAACTTTGGGGCAAGAAGTCTTGAATTTAAAAGAGTAATGGCAGTTTCTATAAAAGCCTTAGCCTGTTCGGGGGAAGCAGAGGTGCTCATTGTATTTTTCCAA
>CAISDV010000010.1 GCA_903884185.1 uncultured Chitinophagaceae bacterium
ATCTTTCAGTCCATAAGGTTGTAATGGATAACCTTCATCATCAATATTCAACATACGCGGGCCGGTATAACCAAGCTCCATCCAAACAGCCGGAGTACCGGGGCCTCCATTAAAAGAGATCAATAAAGGCCTTGCTGCACGGTCCTTCACATCAGTTCTTTCATAATAAGTATAAAAAATACCTGCAATGGCTTTTCCATCTTCATCCCAAACAGGCATGGTACCGGTAATTGTTTTGTAGGGAACCAACTGCCCCTTGATCGTTACCTGGTGTTCTGATTCGCTGGAGCCATCAGTAACCACCATGTGATTGGGTGTAGATGCCGCTGCGCCTGATGCTGCAGGAGCTTGCTGCTGCTGTTGTCCACCGCCTCCACCTCCACCACCTGTTCTCTGTGCATTGAGTTGAACAGCCACGCATAGGGCTAAAAAAGGAAGTAATTTCTTTTTCATAATTAGTTAGATTGGTGTTTTAAAGAGGGATGAAGTTAATGGAAACCATACTAAAAATGAGGTGATTTCAAAAAATCGGTGAAAAATTATACAAGTGGGGTGACCGGGTTTACGAAAGACGAAAAGAGGGATAAACCGGGACTCCCATAATAAATAAACTGTTACTTTTGGCATCTGTTTTAAACCTCTCATGCTGCAATTTTCGTCCGCCCAGGCGGACAACGATCCGTGTGCCGTTTGAAAAAATAACTCTTAGCTATCTTTATTTGTATGATGAAACGATTTTTGTATTCCACAGTTGTATGTATTTGCGCAGGCCTTCCTTTTATATCCCGTTCACAGGATTCAACCCTTGCAAGCGCTACACTTTCCAATTGTGTGCAATATGCTTTACAAAGGCAGCCATTGGTGAGGCAATCTTTGATCGACCAGGAAATCACTGAAACATTGATCAAAGGGAAACTGGCAGATTGGTACCCGCAACTGGGATTTAATTTTAATGTGCAGCATTATTTTGAATTGCCTACTTCTTTTTTTCCTGATGCTACCGGCGTGAAGAAACCCGTGAAGACAGGCGTGATCAATACTTCTGTTCCTGCACTTTCAGTAACACAAAACATTTTCAATCGCGATGTATTGCTGGCAGGGCGTACGGCAACGGATGTACGCAAACAGGTGAGACAGGCAACAGATAGTACAAAAATTAATGTTGTAGTGAATGTGAGTAAGGCCTACTATGATGTATTACTTAGCCACCAGCAAATAAATATTGTCAACAATGAAATAGAACGCTTGCAAAGAAGCCTGAAAGATGCTTATGCGCAATACCAGGCGGGTACGGTTGATAAAACAGATTATAAAAGAGCCACCATCGCATTAAATAATGCTAATGCACAGTTGAAACAATACCGGGAAGCGGAAACTGCGAAACTGTCGTACCTGAAACAACTGATGAACTATCCATTCACCGCAACCTTGAATTTAGTGTATGATAGTTTGCAGATGGAAAAGGAAATTGTGCTTGATACCACCCAGGCGGTGAATTATGAGAATCGTATCGAATATCAATCTTTACAAACACAGCAAAGCCTGTTAAAAGCGAATTTGAAATACGCACAATGGGCATACTTGCCTACAGTCTCTGCATTTGCCAATTATAATCTTGCTTACCAAAATGATGTATTTGGCAGCCTTTACAGCCAGGCATTTCCGAATTCTTATATTGGATTGCAATTATCGCTTCCAATTTTCCAGGGATCAAAACGCATACAGTATAAGCAGCAGGCGGAATTGCAACTCCACAGGCTTGACTGGAATTTTATTGCTTTAAGAAATTTGGTGAACACGCAATATGCGCAAGCCATCAGCTCATATAAAAGTAACCTGGGCGATTATTATTCACTGAAAGAAAATGTTTTGCTGGCGCAGGATGTGTATAATACGCTGCAGTTGCAATATAAAAACGGGATCAAGACTTATTTAGATGTGGTGATCTCTGAGAATGACCTGAGGACGGCACAATTAAATTATACCAATGCATTGTACCAGGTGCTAAGCAGTAAGATAGATGTGATGAAGGCATTGGGCAGTATTCAATATTGATCAAAGAAAATAGTTAATAAGAAATTGTATGAATACCAGGAACAATTATTTTGCAGGGATATTTTTACTGTTGTTTTTATTTGCCTGCGGCGATAAAAAAGAACAGGCGCCACCACCCAAAACACCTCCTGTACCAGTGAGCGTATATGAAGTGGCTTCAGGAAGTGCTACTTACTTTGACCTGTATCCCGCTACAGTTACGGCTTTGGAGCAGGTGGAGATCCGTGCACAGGTGAGCGGTTATATCACGGGTGTGCTTTTTCATGATGGGCAACATGTTACAAAAGGAGAGAAATTATATACTATTGATCCACAACAATACCGTGCCAATTACGACCAGGCCGTTGCCAATGTGAACGTGGCGAAAGCTGCAGTAGAAAAAGCGCAGAAAGATGCCGACCGGTATAATGAATTATTAAAACAGGATGCGGTGGCAAAGCAGCAGGTTGATTATGCAAATGCGGCACTCAAAACTGCACAGATGCAATTAGTCGCAGCTAATGCAAATGTATCTGGCGTAGAGACCAATTTAAAGTATGCCAACATCAGTGCGCCCTTGACCGGCACCATCGGTATCTCGCAGGTAAAAATGGGAGCAGCTATATTACCCGGGCAAACATTATTAAATACTATTTCAGCCGATGATCCAATGGCTGTGGATGTGGCAATTGATGAAAAACAAATTGCACGCTTCACGCAGTTACAACAACATCCGGCTCCTGCAACTGATTCTATCTTCACCCTTTCCATGCCCGATGGCTCTGTGTATAATATGCCGGGAAGTATTCAATTGCTCGACAGATCAGTAGATCCTCAAACAGGTACTATTAAAACAAGACTGGTGTTTGCTAATCCGCATAATCTTTTAAAACCGGGTATGAGTTGTAACCTGCGGGTGAAAAATAATAATGCAGTGAGTAGTTTACTCATCCCATATAAATCTGTCACAGAACAAATGGGAGAGTATTCTGTTTTTGTTCTGATCGATCCTGCCGGCGACAGTACAAAAGTTTCACAACACAAAATTTCACTTGGCCCACGCATCAATGATAAAGTGATAGTGAAAGATGGATTAAAATTGGGCGACAAGATAGTTGTGGAAGGAATTCAGAAATTAAGGGACAGCACATTAGTGAAGCCGGGTAAAGCAGGTAAATAATATTGTAACCATCTATCATTGATAACAAGCGCATAATAAATGATCGCAGATACTTTTATAAGAAGGCCCGTTACAGCAATTGTTATATCAGTTGTAATTGTATTAGTGGGTGTGCTGGCTATTACTAACCTTCCCATCAGCCAATATCCGGAGATCACTCCGCCAACAGTTCAGATAACGGGGGGATTTACCGGTGCAGATGCGCAAACGGTGGAGCAAACAGTTACCACACCCATAGAAACACAGGTGAATGGTACACCGGGCATGACCTATATGCAAAGTAACAGTACCAGCGATGGGCGCACAACGATCACGGTAACATTAAATGTAGGTACCAATGCAGATATTGCTGCGCTTGATATACAAAACAGGGTAGGTATTGCAACACCCTCATTGCCTAATGATGTAAAGCAGTTGGGTATTATTACGCGCAAAAAAGTTCCAAGTATTTTAATGCTGGTTGCTATGTATTCTCCTAATGGAACACATGGTGTAACCTTTGTTGATAATTATGCAAATATTTTTGTAAAAGATGCTTTATTACGCGTACCCGGAGTAGGCGATATTGTTTCCAGGGCAGATGATTTTAGTATGCGCATCTGGCTGCAGGCCGATAAAATGGCGCAATTGGGATTAACAGCTAATGAAGTAGTAAATGCTTTGCAGGAACAAAACATACAGGTAGCTGCAGGCTCAGTTGGTGCACCCCCACAAAATAGTGCGCAGGCATTTGAATATACTGTGGTTACCAATAGCCGCCTTAGTTCAGAAGAACAGTTCCGTAATATTATTGTGCGGTCGAATCCTTCAGGTGCATCTATCGTTTACCTGAAAGATGTGGCAAGGGTTCAGTTAGGAAAATTCAGCTATGCAAGTAATTCTTTTGTAGATGGAAAGAGGGCTTCTTATTTATTAGTTTACCAGGCACCGGGAAGCAATGCATTACAAACTGCGAAGGGAGTGTACGATGCAATGAACCAGATGAAAAAATCTTTCCCAAAAGATATTGATTATGTGGTGCCGTTTGAATCAGTGTCTGTTGTGCAGGTATCTATCAGTGAAGTGGTCAAAACATTATTGGAAGCATTGGCGCTTGTAACACTGGTGGTGTTTTTATTTTTGCAAAGTTGGCGCGCTACATTGATTCCTGTGCTGGCCATCCCTGTTTCTATCATTGGAACGTTTGCATTATTTATTCCGTTAGGGTTTACCATCAATACATTGACCATGTTCGGTTTTGTACTGGCCATTGGAATAGTGGTAGATGATGCGATAGTAGTAGTGGAAGCGGTGCAGCATTATATGGATAGCGAACACCTTAGCGCCAAAGAAGCCACTTCCAGGGCAATGAAAGATATCTCAGCACCTGTTATTGCCATTGCTTTAATATTGGCTGCTGTGTTTGTGCCTGTTGGATTTATACCCGGTATTGTAGGAAGATTGTACCAGCAATTTGCCATCACCATCGCTATTTCTGTATTGATATCGGCCTTTGTTGCCTTATCTCTTACACCAGCACTCTGTTCACTTTTCTTAAAGCCCATGCACCTTGATAAAAAATCAAGAGGCTTGAATAAATTCTTTTTCATTTTCAACAGGTGGTTTGAAAGGGTAACAAAAAATTATTCAGGTGGAGTAAAAAGCGCCATAAAAGGAGCGCCGTATGTGTTAGTGATACTGGCTTGTATTTTTGCAGGAACGATCATACTCTTCAAAAACAAACCAACAGGTTTTATTCCTACCGAAGATGAAGGCCGTGTATATGTTACGTTTGAATTGCCCGAATCTTCTTCCACAACAAGAAGCCTGGAAGTGTTGGATAGTATGATGAATACTTTGAAAACTGTTCCGGGCATTGCACATTTTGCAGCTTTGGGTGGATTGAATGTTGTGACCTTCGCCACCAAATCCAATAGTGGAACAGTGTTCGTGCAGCTAAAGCCATGGGATCAGCGTACAGATAAAGCTTTGCAGTTGGATGGCCTGATCGCGCAGCTACAGAAAAAATTTGCAGCCATCAAGGGTGCGAACGTAGTAGTGATCTCTCCACCAGCCATACCGGGGCTTGGACAAACAGGTGGTTTCACATTTGAACTGGAACAGCATGAGAGTACCGATGATATTAAACAATTTGAAAGAGTAGTGCAGAACTTTGTGACTGAAGCGAATAAACGTCCCGAGATCAGTCGCGCATTCTCTTTCTTTAATGCCCGTGCACCAGGATATGAAGTAAATGTTGACAGGGATAAATGTAAAAAGTTTGGCGTATCTATTTCGGATGTGTATAATACTATGCAAACATTTATGGGAAGCCGCTACATCAACGACTTCACTATTTATGGAAGAAGTTTTCATGTAGTAGCGCAGGCAGATACCATGTACAGGGAAGACATTAAAAACCTGCAGCAATATTATGTAAAGAACCAGGCAGGGAATATGTTGCCTTTGAGTGACCTGGTAAGTTATAAGATCATTGAAAGCGCACCCCTGATCTCACATTTTAATTTATTCCGCACAGCAGAAGTGAATGGTAATCCGGGAGTGGGTTATAGCAGCGGGCAAGCCATTGAAGCATTGAAACAGGTGGCAGATAAAGTTTTACCTGCGGGATATGGATATGAATTTGCAGGGTTGAGCCGGCAGGAAATTAATGCGGGGTCGAGCTCTACCATCATATTTGCATTATCTATTTTATTTGTGTTTTTGTTTCTCACGGCTTTGTATGAAAGCTGGTCCGTTCCTTTTTCTGTTTTATTGGCAGTGCCCATTGGTGCATTTGGCGCGATATTGATGCTCACATTTAAACCTGCGCTCAGTAATAGTGTGTATGCACAGATAGGTTTGATCACGCTAATAGGCCTTGCAGCAAA
The DNA here is from genome assembly GCA_903884185.1 of uncultured Chitinophagaceae bacterium. GTDB lineage: Bacteria > Bacteroidota > Bacteroidia > Chitinophagales > Chitinophagaceae > CAISDV01. The sequence continues at coordinate 6,085 of CAISDV010000010.1, forward strand.
AAATGCAATATTAATTGTTGAGTTTGCTAAAGAAAGGGTGGATGGTGGTATGCCTGTATTGGAA
>CAISDV010000011.1 GCA_903884185.1 uncultured Chitinophagaceae bacterium
AGTTCTTTTGTTTTAACGTGTAAGATCAATACATACCTCTATTCAATATGCAGGAGGCTTTGGTTAAAAAGGTTGCAGCAGTTAGGACGCTACTCTAACCAGGTATATAACCTGGAAGAAACAGTTCCGGTAGAAGAAGAGCTTGAGATACACGAAAAGAGAAATGCAGAATTTGCGATCATGGACCGGGCGCTGAATAGCCTGGGTGAGCCCTGCAAAAGTTTACTGGAAGGGTATTATGTGAAGAAACAGGATATGCAGGCCCTCGCAAAAGAATTTGGATACACAAACGCTGATAACGCAAAGAACCAGAAGTATAAATGTTTGCTGAGATTGAAAAAATTGTTCTTTGCGCAATACAATATAGGAGAATAAATCATGGAAGACACTTTACTATTACAGGCGATCGAACGTTATCTTGACGGCAGCATGCTGGCGGATGAGAAAACATATTTCGAAGAGCTCCGCAAAAACACTCCCGGCATAGACCAGATGGTGGTGGAACATCAAATGTTCCTGCAGCAGATGGATGAATATGCCGCTGACCGCAATATTAAATCAAGCCTGCACCAGGCTCATGCTAAACTAACCGCACGCGGCGATATACATGAAGGCGGTGAATTAAGTTTCAAAGGAAGAGTTGTACATATGTTGAACAGGTACAAAAGGGTAACTGCTATTGCTGCATCTGTAGGTGGCGTGATAGCATTGGCGATCAGTGCACTGATGCTTTATTTTTCTCCTGTCCACAATAACCAGTTACAGCAATTGAGCAGGGATGTGGAAAGGATCAAAAATAATTTGCAAGTTCAGGGCGCCCAGATCAATGAAGTAAAGAGCAAACTTCCCCAAAATTCAAGATTGGTATTAAGTGGTTCAGGTTTCCTGATAGATGCCAAAGGATATATCGTTACCAATGCCCACGTATTAAAAGGTTCCGGCGCTATTGTAGCAAACAGCAAAGGAGAAGAATTTTATACCAAGATCGCATACATAGATGCAGCAAGGGACCTTGCCATACTTAAAATAAATGACGAAGATTATACTCCATTGAAAAGCCTTCCTTACAGTATCAGCAAAGGTGATATTGAACTGGGAGATGAAGTATTCACATTGGGTTACCCAAGAAATGATATCACTTATAATAAGGGTGATGTAAGTGCAAGAACAGGTTACAATGGCGATACTACCAGTTGGCAGATACAGATGAGCGCCAATCCCGGTAATAGCGGCGGCCCTGTATTGAATAAAAATGGTGAAGTGATCGGTATATTGAGTAACCGCGAAGTAAGTGCCGAAGGCGTAACATTCGCTATTAAAAGTAAAAACATCTTCAGGCTGGTGAATGAATTCAAAGCCGATTCTTCTGTTCAGAAAATAAAACTGCCTGTTGTTTCTAATTTAAAAGGACAGGACAGGGCCACACAGGTAAAGAAAATGGAGGACTGCGTATTTCTGATCAAAACTTATAACAACAATAAATAATTGACAAACCCTGCATGAGTGAAACCGATAAGTCCCGCCAAAAGCGGGACTTAATTTTTTTAGGCTGACAGGTAAATGCAATTATGCCCACAAATGCGAAGGGTATTCCCCCACACTAACTAATGCATTGATGCTTTCTTTTACTCCAGGTGCATCTTCTTTATAAGTAACCCCAAACCATTGTGCATCTGTTGGAATCACTTTTATTTTTCCTTTGCCTGATTTCACAAATTTGTCGCCGAGTATTGGGATAAAGAATTCAGCTTTCGGGTTATTGATATCCTTATCAAGGAATTCATTGAATAATGTTTGGGTGATATCAAACACATTTGGTGCAAATCCCCAGAAGTTCATACTCACACTCGCATTCTCACTTACTTCATGTAAACCTTGTTCATCTTCGTAGGTAATGATGCCCTTATCGTTGCGGTAGATCTTTGTACGTTCATTGATATCGGCCAGGTCACCATTTGCATCCAGGTCACATACTCCCCTGCTCACGCTGCCATTATCGCTCAGGGTCTTCTTCAATTCATAACCAATGATGCCATAACATTGATCATTGACAGAATTGGTAAGGAAGTCATACGCTTTTACAAAACCATCCCTTCCATAAAAATCATCTGCGTTGATCACTGCGAAAGGTTCTTTCACTTTATCGCGGCAGCATAGTACAGCATGTGCTGTACCCCAGGGCTTGGTTCTTTCAGCAGGAATTGTCCTTCCTCCAGTAAAAGAGTTCAAACTCTGAAATACATAGTCAGTTGTAATTCTCCCTGCCAGTTTGGGTTCAAAGATGGCTTTGAAGTTATCAGCAAATTCTTCCCTGATGATGAATACTACTTTTCCAAAACCTGCCTGTATGGCATCATAGATAGAATATTCCATGATGGTCTCACCCCCGGGGCCAAAAGATTCCACCTGTTTCATTGATCCGTACCTGCTGGCCATCCCTGCGGCCAATATCACTAATGTAGGTTGCATAATTTCTGTTTAAAAACTTAGCGAAAGTAAACGATAAGCGATTAGGAGCAATAAATTTGCCATCCATTCTTTCAACACATTCTATGCCGTTTCCAGTATTTGATAATATCCACCAGCAAACTCTTACAGATAATTTACTGTCTGAAAAGGGCATTGAGGTGAATGTGCTGCGGCTGGACAAACTGCATCCTGTTATCAATGGTAACAAATGGTTCAAACTGAAACCTTATTTGCAAGACGCAATAGAAAATGGGTTTGATACTGTTGCCAGTTTTGGCGGGGCATGGTCAAATCATATTATCGCACTGGCACATGCAGGAAAAGAATTACAGTTAAAGACCGTGGGGTTTATCAGGGGCGAAGAACCAGCTAATTGGTCGTACACACTTTTGGCTGCCAAAGAAGCCGGCATGCAACTGATCTTTCTAAGCAGGAAAGAATTTGATGACGAAAAAAGTATTCGTGAAATATTCAGGGCAAATCATTGGTACTGGATCAGCGAAGGCGGATATGGAATGAAAGGTGCAGAAGGTGCAGCAACTATTCTTGACGGAATAAAAAGAGATCATACACATATTGTTTGTGCCGTTGGCACCGGGACAATGATGGCCGGGTTGATCAAAGCTGCAGCAGAACATCAAATTATTATTGGGATGAATGTATTGAAAGGAAATGACAGTATTGCTGAAGAAGTAAATGCGTTGCTAAATGTGGAAGAAAGAAAAAAGCAGTTTAGTTTTATCAACGAGAATCATTTTGGAGGATATGCCAAACATCCGCCCGAGCTGATCACCTTCATGCAGGACTTAAAAAAACAGCATGATCTGCCAACAGATATTGTGTACACTTCCAAAATGATGTATGGTTTACTGGAATTGATCAAAAAGGATTTTTTTGCAGCCGGCAGCAAGGTATTGGCCATCCATAGTGGTGGTTTGCAGGGAAACCTGTCATTGCCCACCGGCGTTTTATCGTTTTAATAAAACATCGCTATTATCTTTGCTTTAATGAAAAGGAAGATTTCATTTGTCATACCGGCCCTCGCTTTCATTCTTTGCTTCAGCCAAAATACTATGGCGCAGGAATCACTCCCTGGTTTCACGTTAAAAGATATGGGCAAAGGGCGGGTTCAGATAAGCTGGCTCAATTCTTTTACAACCTGTGTACAACTGGCTATTCAACGGTCATACGACAGTACACAATTTTTCAGAACCATATTTTCAGCACAATCGCCCAGCCTTCCGCAAAATGGGTACATAGATAATTTAGCACCACGAGGAACCAAATCTTATTACCGGATTTTTTATGTATTGGAAGGAGGTGCTTATTTCTTCAGCACTTCCAAGTCGTTGGAATCATTGCCTGCAAGCCCCGATCCTGCCAAAAACATCCCCATGGGAATGTTTATCAGCATTTTCAAAGATTCCTTTCTTGTGCGGCTTAGCCTGAATGAATACCGGAGGTTCAGGGATTCCATCACGGATCAAACCAAAGACACATTGGTGATCATCAACAGCGAAACCGTTCAGTTGAAACCCTTTGCAGTGAAGCCCTTGTGGAAGCCATCTGTATATGTTTTTACTACCGATAATGGGTATGTGAGCATCACCCTTCCACTAGTAAAACAGCACAGGTATAAGATCATATTTTTTGAAGAGAACGGAACCGAGTTGTTCCAGGTAAAGCAGGTAAAAGAAGAACAATTGTTATTAGATAAAACAAATTTCCTTCACGCAGGATGGTTCAACTTTGAATTGTTTGAAGATGATAAAGTGAAGGAGAAGGGGAAGTTTTATTTGCAGAAGGATTTTTAACGGATACGAGATATGGGATACGAGATATGGGATACGAGATACGGGATGCGAGATACGAGATGCGAGTGGCAAAACATAATATCTCGAATCACGTATCACACATCTCGTATCAATTCTACGTCAAACACCTATTCAAAATTCATCTTCACACGTTCCTTCACCTCATCCATATCCACCTTTCGCCCCAATTCTCTTTCTAATGAGGTCACTTGTTTATCAGGAATCCCACAAGGGATGATATGATTGAAATAACTAAGATCGGGATTCACATTAAAAGCAAAACCATGCATGGTGATCCAACGGCTGCATTTGATGCCCATAGCACAGATCTTTCTTTCTTTTCCTTTGATACCCGGATCCATCCAAACACCCGTCTCCCCTTTGCTTCGATCGCCTTTCAATCCATATTCAGCCATTGTTAATATGATCACTTCTTCGAGGCTCCGCAAGTACCAGCCAAGATCTGTTTTGAATTTTGCAAGGTCCAGTATGGGATAACCCACCAATTGCTGTGGGCCATGAAAAGTAATATCACCACCGCGGTTGATATGAAAGAAGTCGATGCTATTTTCCTTTAACTCTGTTTCATTCATCAGCACATTTTCCTTGTGTCCGCTTTTGCCTAGAGTATAAACAGGTGGATGTTCAACAAACAGGAGATAATTTTTTGTGGGAATGTCTGAGGCTTCAACAGCAATACTGCCAGCAGGTTCCTGGCTCCTTGCGTACGACTTAACAGCTACATTTTCTTTCAGGAGTTCTTCCTGCATGTCCCACACTTCTTTGTAAGAACGCATACCCAGGTCCTGAAAGAAAACTTCCTGCTTCATGCTGCAAAAGTAAAATAAATTATTGAGCAGGCTTTTAAAACAGAATTAGCTGATGCAATTCAAATCATATAAATCCTAACCCAATCCTACAAATCCTAGTCTATATTTGCTTTTATGCAGCAGGATGTAGAAATAACAGCAGACGAAGCCCCCGAAGAACTCTACGAGCGCAGAACCTATACCATTGACAAGGGCCAGGAACCCATGCGTATTGATAAATGGCTGCAGGCGCATATTGAAGGCGCTACCCGTAATAAGATCCAAAAAGGTATTGAAGCAGGTTTCTTAACCGTGAATGGTAAAATCGTAAAGAGTAATTACCGTACAAAGCCGGGAGATGATATTCTATTGCTAAGCCTTATCAATCCCGAATACACAGAACTTAAACCCGAAGACATACCGCTCGATATTGTGTACGAAGATGATGATATCATGGTCATCAATAAAAAACCAAACATGGTGGTGCATCCGGGCATTGGGAATTATACAGGCACTTTATTAAATGGAGTGGCCTATCATTTATTGAAACAAAACCCGGGATTAAGTGAAGATGAATTGCCGCGTTATGGGCTGGTGCATCGTATTGATAAAAATACTACCGGATTAATTGTGCTCGCAAAGACAGCAGATGCTGCTGCACATTTAGCCAAACAATTTTTTAATCATACTGTAAAAAGAAAATATGTAGCCATTGTTTGGGGTGATATGGAAAATAATGAAGGCACTGTAGAAGCGCATATTGCACGCCACCAGCAGAACAGGAAAATGTTTACTACTTATCCTGATGGCGATATTGGCAAACACGCCATCACACATTATAAAGTGCTCGAACGTTTTAATTATACCACGATGGTGGAATGTGTTCTTGAAACAGGAAGGACGCACCAGATACGCGTACACATGAAATCTATTGGACATACTCTATTCAATGATTGGGAATATGGTGGCGATAGGATACTTAAAGGCACTGTGTATGCCAAGTACAAACAGTTTGTAGATAATTGTTTTGAGATATGCCCGCGCTGCGCCCTGCACGCAAAGATCCTGGGCTTTATTCATCCCAAAACAAAAAAGGAAATGTATTTTGATACGGAGCTTCCGGATGATATGCGCCTACTAGCAGATAAGTGGAGGAATTATGTGGGGAATAATCAATCTTAATCTCAACTGTCCCCCGTGTCCCTTCTGTCCCTCTTTGTAATTTGTGTTTAAGGCTAACTAACAACATCTTCCCAGACTAATTATATTTGTTCAATAATCTCCTCCTATGTCAAAAGACATCCGCAACAACTGGACCATTGATGAGGTCCGCGCCATATACAATACTCCTTTATTAGACCTTGTTTTTAAAGCCGCTTTTCTGCACAGGAAATACAACGACACTTCCGAAGTGCAAGTATGTACTTTATTAAGTATCAAGACCGGTGGCTGCAGTGAAGATTGCGCGTATTGTCCGCAGGCAGCCCGTTACAATACCGGTGTGGATGTACAGGCATTGATGCAAAAGGATGAAGTGTTACAGTATGCACAAAAAGCAAAAGATGCCGGCAGTACAAGATTCTGTATGGGTGCCGCATGGCGCGAAGTACGCGATAACAGGGATTTTGACAGGGTACTGGATATGGTGAAAGGAGTGGATGAATTGGGAATGGAAGTTTGCTGCACATTAGGTATGCTCACAGAATCGCAGGCAGAGAAATTAGCAGATGCAGGATTACATGCATACAATCATAATTTGGATACCAGTGCAGAACATTATGGTGAGATCATTACTACCCGCACCTATGATGATCGTTTACAGACATTAGGACATGTGCGCAAAGCAGGTATCACTGTTTGTTGTGGCGGTATTATTGGATTGGGTGAAACGCATGACGACAGGATACAGATGTTACAAACATTAGCCACCATGCCACAACACCCGGAAAGTGTTCCGGTAAATGCATTGGTTGCCATTAAAGGAACACCATTAGAGAATAATCAAAAGATAGAGAACTGGGATATGGTGCGCATGATAGCCACCGCAAGGATACTCATGCCAAAGACAATGGTGAGGTTAAGTGCAGGCAGAACAGAGATGAGCCTGGCCGAGCAGGCGTTGTGTTTTATGGCAGGAGCCAATTCCATTTTTGCGGGAGACAAATTACTCACTACTCCCAACCCAAGTTTTGATGAAGACAATGCCATGTTTGATCTGCTGGGATTACAACCAAGAAAAGCGTTTAAAGAAGAGAAGGAATATTTGAGGGAGATGGTGGAGGTGTGATTTAATAATTTCTTATCGACTTTAACATGGCAAAGCGAAAGAACTTAAAAGGCATTCCACATAATTTTACCAAAAGTTTTTTTGGAACTGAAAGATATTGGGATAAAGGGTATATGGGAGATTGGCTCGTCAATGCAGCCATTAAACTCAATTTATCTGAAGCTTCATTAAATGTCTTAACGGCAAGGTTCACTCCAGCAGAATTAAATATTCCTACACTGACAATAAATGCAAAAGATTTAAAGCCAATAATAGAGAAAGAGCTTTCCGCAAATGGATTTGATAATGATTTTATTACTGATGCAAAAATGGATTTTATTTTTTCAAAAGTGACTCAAGTCAAATATAAAATTACTTGTTCTTCATCAATGTTGGATAAAGATGGCAAGTCCTATAAACAAAATGTAATTGAAGATGTATTTTTAGTTCACTTTGACCCATTTGCAGGTTGAAGTATTATTTAGTCTTAGTTTTACTTCACGAATTATCTAAAAAAAGAAGTGATTATATACTTCATTTGTTTCACGCAAAGCCGCAAAGGAGCAAAGTCGCCAAGGAAAGCACTACGTAAATTCTTTGCGCCTTAATTTACTTTGCGCCTTTGCGTGAAAAAAAAACACAATAAGCATCGGTTTTCAAAACGAGCCCTACTGGGCCGAAGGAGGCTCTGCTGGAACAGAAAACATTCTAATCTTTAGGCTCCCACAATTGAATTTTATTTCCTTCAAGGTCCAGGATATGAACAAATTTGCCATAATCATATGATTCAATTTTGTCCACTATCGTTACGTTTTCCTTTCTTAATTCTTCCACCAGGGCTTCTAAATTCTCTACCCTGTAGTTGATCATAAAATCCTTTGCAGAAGGCTCAAAATATTTTGTGTTCTCTGCAAAAGGGTTCCACTGGGTAACGCCTTTTTTGTTACTGTCGTCTATATCCCGCCATTCAAAGCTTGTTCCATAGGGGGTTGTCTCAAACCCCAGGTGTGTTTTATACCATTCGTTGGTTGCTTTGGGGTCTTTACATTTAAAGAAAACACCGCCTATTCCTGTTACTTTTTTCATTTTTTTATTTTTTGTGTTAGATATGATTGTATTAAAACTGAAGCCTAATATAAACGATGCAGCAATCAGCGTTATCGTTAATGACATTCTTTTCATGGCCTGTAAATTTACATTTTAAAGGTAGCCACAAGCCCGAAACTTCGGGCACAGAAACACAGAAATTTTTGCATGATCCCCTCGGTGTTTCGATGTCTCGGTGGCAAAAAAATATTTTCTTAATCTACTCCTGCACAAATGATACTCTGGAACACCTTCAAAGGAGACAACTCTGAGATCAGGTAGTTTGTACCTGTTTAAGCGTATTTTTTTTTAGTATCAGCGCACTGATAAGTGTAACGGCCAGGGCTACAGGAAGTATCTCTACATAAGTCATCAATATAACGAACAAAGGGTTCTTATACCATTCTTTCATCTGCATCATATCGGCTGTTTTCTTTGCAAGTTCAGCTGCACTGATACCACTTGCTTTTGCTTTGGTGATCATAGCAGCAGCGTATTTATCCATAAAATCAGGTATAAAACAATAGTAATTGATCAGCCAGCCTATCACATAGATAGTTGAAGCGATCAAAGAGATAAAAAGGCCGATCTTAAATGCTTTACCGAAATTGATGATGCCGCCATTGCGCTTATCACGGAAAGATTTAATGCCCACAAAGATCATCGAGAAAGCAATGATCATGGAAGAATAGCCATAGATCATGCCACCCTCAAAATCTCCTTTGGCACAAAAATAACCAGTGGAAATAGCCATCATAGTAGTAACGATCACCCCGGCAATGATACCGTAAACAAGTACTAATTTTTTCATTTGAATAAGTTTTGGTTTGATGATGTAAAAATCAAACAGAATTTTCTTTTCACCCTCATACTTTCGGGTAATTTTATTGTTCGCTAATGGTTTTCATACCAAAGTATGATGGTTCAGGGTATCAGACCCACTCTTTTTGCCATTTCAACAGCCTGTGTGCGTCTTTTCACATCTAACTTTTCAAAAAGATTTTGAAGGTGTGTTTTGACGGTGCTTAATGAAACGAAAAGTTTTGCTGCAATTTCCTGGTTGCTGTGCCCTTCTGCCAATAAACCCAATATTTCCAACTCGCGTTTGCTTAGTTCAAGTTGGGTGACAAGAGACGTATTCAGAACAAAATTTTCATTCCTGTTTACATACACTTGCTTTTCTACCACTACTGTTTCAATTTTGGGTTTTGAAAGCTTTAAGGCAAGCCATATACCTAATGCAGTAAAAATGACCGCGATCAACCCGATGTATATCTCAAACGAATGGTCAAATATGATAAAACGAAGTTCTAACCATTTGAGAAGAAGCAGCAGCAAAGCCAAACTGATACCATAAATTATGGTGGTTTTATTTCGAAGCCATATGTTTTTGTTATCTGCCATAGTATAAATATCATTGTTTTGCAGTTGTTCCATTTTACCCTTTTGCCCGGCTCGGGATGTAAGATAAAATAATGGAATATTATGGGCAATAAAAAAGGAGGAACAAACGAATACCAGGAGTTAATCTGCCTCGCTCCTCCTTCATACCAAAACCTTACCTGATCTATAACTCGTTCGTTGTTTCTTCTCCCCCAGGCAAAAGAAACCTGCCCTGAATTCAGACTTATAAGTAGCCCCGGAGACGAACAAAGACGAATATGAAACGAACAGAGACGAACAAGGAACGAACCAGATACGAACGAGGTACGAACCAGGTACGAATATGAAACGAAGAATGCTATCAGTTGCCGGTTACTGGTTGCCAGTTACCAGTGTCGGTTCGTGACCCGGAAAGTGAACAAAAGAGAACATGAACTGAATATGAAGTGAACAAGACATGAATATGGTATGAACAAGAAGTGAACACGAAGAGAACAAAACATGAAGAAGGTTACTGGTTGCCGGTTGCTAGTTGCTGGTTGCCAGTTCCGATTAGTGACCCGGGAGGAGAATAAAACATGAGCAAGACAACATGCTTAACGCTGGTTTTAGCATTCCATTATCCGCCATAACACCCATTTAAAAAATAATCCCTATATTTGCATTTCATATACTCTCTCTTAGAAGACTAGATAACTCCATTTCCGTTGTAGCTCATCAAGTCATAGGTTACGAGCATATACAACAATTAACCATCCTTTTCGTTTAAACTGACAAGCGGTTAATATTATTCATTTAACTAAATCAAAAGATTTTGACATTCGATCAATTGCACCTCATTGAGCCCATATTAAAGGCCCTTGAAACAGAAGGCTATACAACGCCTACACCCATCCAGGAACAGGCTATCCCTGTTGTGCTGGAAGGAAAAGACCTGCTTGGCTGCGCCCAGACAGGCACGGGAAAAACAGCAGCATTTGCTATCCCTATTTTACAATCGCTTTACGCACAAAAAACAGCCGATCGCGGGCCAAGGGTTATCAAATCCTTAATTCTTACTCCAACAAGAGAACTGGCTATCCAGATAGATGAAAGCTTTGCTTCTTACGGCAGGAATACCGGCCTGAGGCATTGTGTAGTTTTTGGCGGCGTATCACAACACGGACAAACCAATGCTTTAAGACAAGGCGTTGATATTTTGATCGCCACTCCGGGAAGATTACTCGACCTGATGGAACAACGTTATATCAACCTGCAACACATACAGATATTTGTTTTAGATGAAGCAGACCGTATGCTTGACATGGGCTTTATCAACGACGTAAGAAAAGTAGTTGCCAGGCTTCCACAGAAAAAACAAACACTGTTTTTCTCTGCTACCATGCCACCGGAAATAGCACGTTTGGCAAACACGATTTTACATTCGCCTGTAAAAGTGGAAGTAACACCTGTTTCTTCTACCGCAGAAAAAATAGACCAGTCGGTTTACCTTGTTGAAAAAGAAAACAAACGTTCCCTGCTGATCCATTTATTAAAAACCAAACCAATCACCAATGCATTGGTATTTACACGTACCAAGCACGGCGCTGATAAAGTTGCCAAAGAATTGCACAGGGCGGGTATCCGTGCCGATGCCATTCACGGTAACAAATCACAGAACGCCAGGCAGAAAGCGTTGAACGATTTTAAAACAGGCCACATACGCGTATTGGTAGCTACCGATATCGCAGCAAGGGGTATCGACATAGATACACTGAGCCATGTGATCAATTTTGAATTACCTAATGTTCCTGAATCTTATGTACACCGTATTGGCCGTACCGGAAGAGCGGGAGCCAGTGGTATCGCTATGTCGTTCTGCGATATGGAAGAACGTGAGTACTTACGTGATATCAATAAACTGATCAGGCAGCCGATACCTATTGAAGAAGATCATCCTTTCCACCTGAGCTACCAGACTTTTTCAAATGAGCCTGTAACAGTACAGAAAACGAATATGGGAAGGCCTGTAGCGCCAAGAAGGCCAATGAGGCAGAGAAGCTGGAGGCAGTAATTACAATAAACAAACCTATAAGGTTTTATTATAGAGCTATAAGGATTTTATATTCTTATAGCTTTTCTTTTATAACCCTAATTTGAAAAATAAATCCTCACTCTCATAATCACTTGGCTAAATCTACTTAGGCAGTTTCACCCAAAGGAGCAAAGGCGCCAAGAGTCTCAAATCCAATTTGCGCCTTAATTTCCTTTGCGCCTTGGCGTGAAAGAAATTATTCCTAATTTTATAGCATGAAAAAGATACCCTCCATCACATCGGCATTAATTACAATCGCCGCATTTTTATTTTTTGCAAATACATCTATTGCCCAGGCACCTGCACAGGATAACTGGAAACAGGAAGAATTCATGAATTATGGCGGCCCGCTGAATACCACCTTCAGCAAGGGATACTTATTCAAAACAAAGTCGGGGCATTATTTTGAAGTGGCCGATACCAAAGCAGTACGCGTTAAACTAAATAACCCCGGCGTTACTGTTATGACAGATGGAAAGAAATACAGGCTGGTTATTGAAGGACTTGAAAAACCCGTGAACGTTAATAAGATCGAAGAAATGATCGAATCATATTTTGTGGGCGATTATAAAGGCTGGTCAGGCAAAACAACTTTTACTTTAGAGAACGGACAGGTTTGGGAACAAGCTACGTTTGATACATATACAGCAAGTAGTACTATCTATCGCCCTAAAGTATATGTGTATAAAACTTCTGACGGCTACAAATTCAAGGTAGAGGACCAGGAAGAAACGGTTCTTGTACGCAGGGTTAAAGGATAAAGAAAGACCAACCTATAAGGTTTATAGAAAGCCATTAGAATATCTATTCTCTCTCTAAAACCTTATAGGTTGATTTTTTTTATAACGCATCTCCCTTCCAATTCAAATTCAAACTGAACTGGTGAAACATATTCTGCTGGTAAAAACCGGTGGCATAACGGATATGTAATTTTTTGAGCATCAGCCCCACTCCCATTGTAAAACCATTTAATCCATTGGCGGTACTGAATGCATTCAGGTCCTGCCTGCGCATAAAATTATATCCCGCGGTGGCTTCTATCTTATCACCAATAAAAAATTGAGCGGCCAGTACCAGGTGCGCTACAATCTTTTCCGCTGTATTGTTTCCAATGGAACCATTGCCTTCACTTGCATTGAATGTGGTATCGTTATAATAAATATTGAATGCCTGTAAATGGTGTGCTGTCAACGAAAACTGGATAGGTGCATGTGCCAGTCGTTTGGTAATACCCAGTTGCATATCAAATGGTAATTCTTCTTTTACACTACTGCCATCATACGTTTTTAATTGTGTGCCGATATTTTTTACCACAAAACTTGCCTGGAATTGTGAAGTGGTATCATAATATGCAAGGCCAATATCCACTGCTAATCCATTGCTTTTGTATTGCGCATAACTACTGGATGCAAATTTGAATGTCATTCCATACCACCAATGCTCTTTGTATTTGTGCGATGCTGCAACCTGCACCACATAATCATTGGGGCGAAAGTTGCCAAGTATATTTCCTGCAGCATCTGTTTGTGCAAGATTTCCGTAATCAAAATAATTGATCCCGAAAGAAAGATTGGTATTGATCTTTTCGAGATGAAGCGCTGTACTGAGACTATAATTTTTTATTCCCGCCAGGAAATCTGTAAAAGAAGTATTTAACTGTCCGTGCATTTCAGTGCGAAGCAAAGCAGGGTTCTGAAAACTCAATCCCACATCCCTGCTGATATTGGAAACATTTACACCCCCTAACGCAGAAAGCTGTGCGGTATTGGGTTGTGTAAGAAAATTGAAAATGGCATTACCGCCCAGGGTCTGGGCATTCAGTCCTTTCAGAAAAAAGAAAACAAACAATAATATCAGCAGCCTTTGCTTCATTTCAGGCTTCAAGATACTTCAATATGGTTATACCAATGCCAGGTCGAGTACCTGCTGCATGGTACGGACATAATGAAACTGCATTCCCTTAATAAAACTGCTGTCTATTTCGGATACATCTTTTTCATTCTGCCAGCAAAGGATCACTTCTTTGAGCCCTGCTCTTTTTGCTGCGAGTATTTTTTCTTTGATACCACCAACGGGTAATACTTGTCCGCGTAAAGTGATCTCACCTGTCATGGCCAGATAAGGTTTTATTCTTCTTCCTGTAAAAGCTGAAGTAAGTGCGCTAAGCATGGTTACGCCTGCACTGGGGCCATCTTTTGGAACAGCGCCTTCGGGTACATGCACATGAATAGATTTTTTTGAGAAGTCTTCCGGGTCAATACCATATTTCTTTGCATTCGCCTGCAGGTAAGTAAGTGCAGTAGTGGCGCTTTCCTTCATAACATTACCGAGGTTACCTGTCAGTTTCATTTCCCCCTTTCCATCACTCAATGCCACTTCAATAAAAAGTATATCGCCACCAACATAGGTCCATGCCAGTCCAATAGCAACACCCGGCATATTGGCTATCTTATAAATATCATTGCTGTAACGTGGTTTCCCGAGTATCTTTTCAACATCTGTTCCGGTCAATGTAGGTTTTACTTTATTTTTTACGGCGAATTCTTTTGCCTGGTAACGCATAATAGATGCGAGTTGCCTGTCGAGTTCACGAACACCGCTTTCTCTTGTATAACTTTCAATGATCTTATCCAGTACCTTATCGCCTATTTTAAAATTGATCTTTGCCAGGCCATGTGCTTCTCTTTCTTTCGGTAATAAATGCCTTTTGGCGATCTCTACTTTTTCTTCTATCGCATAACCGCTTAGTTCAATGATCTCAAGCCTGTCGCGCAATGCCGGTTGTATGTTCTGTAAATTATTTGCCGTGGCGATGAAAAGCACTTTGCTCAGGTCATATTCCAGCTCCAAATAATTATCATAAAAAGTATGGTTCTGCTCAGGATCCAATACTTCCAGTAATGCAGAAGATGGATCGCCACGAAAATCACTTCCTATCTTATCTATCTCATCCAGTATCATTACCGGGTTGGAAGATTTTGTCTTACGGATATTCTGCACGATCCTTCCAGGCATAGCGCCAATATATGTTTTACGGTGGCCGCGTATCTCGCTCTCATCATGCAATCCGCCAAAACTTACCCGTACATATTTTCTTCCCACAGCATGCGCAATACTGCGCCCCAGCGATGTTTTACCAATACCGGGAGGGCCTACAAAACAAAGTATGGGGCTTTTCATATTTCCTTTCAGCTTCAATACTGCCAGGTATTCAAGTATCCTGTTCTTTATTTTCTGCATGCCATAATGATCGGCATCCAAAACTTTTTTAGCATTCTTCAGGTCGTAGTTATCTGTGGTATATTCTTCCCAGGGAAGATCAAGCAAAAGATCCAGATGATTATACACAACCGAATAATCAGGTGTGGAGGGGTGCATTCTTTCCAGCTTGGCTATCCCGGTCTTAAACATATTCTTTGCAGCTTCGGGCCATTTCTTTGCTTCAGCCTTTTTCTTCATTTCAGCGATCTCGCGCTCATTTGAATCGCCACCCAATTCATCTTTTATACTTTTCAATTGCTGCTGAAGAAAATATTCGCGCTGCTGTTTGTCGATCTCTGTTCTTGTTTTATTGGTGACCTTGTCTTTCAGTTCTGCAAACTGTAATTCGCGTTGTAAAAGCTGGGTGAGTTTTTCAGCCCTTGCTTTTACATCAGGTATTTCAAGGAGTTCTTGTTTTTGTGTGAGGTCGCTATTCAAATTACTGCTTACAAAATTGATCAGAAAAGAATGGTTCTCAATATTCCGTAAGATCACAGAAGCTTCTGTGGGAAGGTTGGGCGATAATTGTATGATCTGTCTTGCGAGGTCTTTGATAGAAGAGATATATGCTTCAAAATCTTCATCGCCTTTTATATCATTCTCTTCAAGCAAGCGAACATTGGAACGGAAATATGGTTCTTCACTAACAATATCCAGTAATTCAAACCTTCTTTTTCCCTGGATGATAACAGTGGTTCCACCATCGGGCATTTTGATCAGTTTCACGATCTTGGCAACCGTGCCAATGGTGCAGAGGTCTTTTATTTCAGGATCTTCTACATTGGGATCTTTCTGCGCAAGTACCCCTATCAGTTTATCTGCTTTATACGCTTCATTTACTGCTTTAATGCTTTTATCACGTCCAACGGTGATCGGCAATACCATACCGGGGAATAATACCGTATTTCTAAGTGGAAGTATCGGGAGTGTTGCTGGGACAGTAAAGTTCTTATCCAGTTCTTCTTCATTTTCATTCAGCGGAATGATAGGCATGAAATCCGTTTCATCTTCAGTCCTCATAAACATGTTTTCTTTCCTCATAAGCTTCTTTTCAATAAAGGTCAAATTGGCATTAACCGCCTCTTTTATGGATAGTTGTAATGGAAATAAAGTAAGTCAATATTAGTGCCATTAGCAAGTAATTTGGGGGGATTGGTACAAATTGACACGAAAAAACCCTGCCCGGTATATGCCAGAACAGGGTTTTATAACAAATACTAACTATTTTCTATAAACGGATACCCAGGCCTAATTGTAATTGCTGGCTGGTCCATTTGTCCTTGCTGCTCAGGTCGTTAATGCTGTTCAAACCAATCACATAACGGCCATAGAGGCGCAATGCCTTTAAATTGATCTGTAGCCACCAACAGCGGCAAAATCACCGTTTGAGAATGCCTGTGTGCCGTTCTGTAATGTAGTCTGGTGGTTGTTTACCAGGATACTGTACTGTGGCCCTACCAGGAAGGTGATCATCTTGCTTGCATTCAAGCGCAGAAGAACGGGGATCGACAAGTAATTCAGGGTGATGTCCTGGTTATTTGCAAGCCCGGTATAAACAGAACTTGCGTTGGTAGCAGTTTTGCCGTTAGACTGGCTGAACAGTACTTCGGGCTGGATACCTATGGGTTTGCTAAAATCAATTTCCATAAATCCACCCAATTGATAGGCAACCTTGTAACTGCCATCTAATCCATTACCGGATACCTGGGTGAAATTACCACCGCCCTTAATTCCTAATCGAAAGCCTGCCTGTGCATTAACTGCAACTGCCAGGGCAATTACAGCGAACATTGATAAAATGATTTTTTTCATAACATAAGGTTTTTTTGTTTGAACCAATTACTATACCAAAGGTTTAAATAAATATGCGAATGAAATGCTAATGTCTAAGTTAACTCAATTAGCGTAATTTCCGGCATGATGCCCACTCTGCCGGGGTAGCCTATGAAACCAAAGCCCCTGTTTACATATAGTTTCTGCCTTCCCTC
>CAISDV010000012.1 GCA_903884185.1 uncultured Chitinophagaceae bacterium
CACACCCGCCACTGCATCCGAGCCATACAATGTTGATTGTGCGCCTTTACAGATCTCGATGCGTTCCACATCATTCAAAGAAAAAAGATTCAGGTCAAATTCATTGTTGATCATGGATGGATCATTTACGGGAATGCCATCCACCAACACCAATGCTCTTCCACTTGCAGCACCACGAATGAACAATGTTTGTACAGAGCCTGCAGTATTATAAGCGCCATTCACGCTGATACCTGCCTGCTCATTTAATAATTGCGCCACAGATTTCCCAGTGCTTTTCTCAATTTGTTCTTTACTAATTACAGTCACCACTTTTCCCGTGGTGCTTTGTTTCTGTTCTGCTTTGTTGGCAGTAATGATCACAGGATCCAACGGGTTTCCCTGCAATGTGTCTTTTTGTGCTGATAAAATGCCGGCTGTAAGCAGGCTGGTTACGAGGAGCGTTAATTTTTTGCTCATTGTCGTTTGTTTTAAAAGTGAACAATGAGCTTCCAGGAAAATAAAAATGGGGAAATATAAATTGCCAATGCTGCCGGCAGTTTACATTCCTTGCTTTTCACCCGAAAGCCGTGAATGGATACATCATACCTGGCAGGTCTTCTGGCTTAAAGCACCGTTTCAAAAGCCTTCCCGTCAGCCCAGGCTGACAGTGGCGTTGGAGTTTGAACGGTTTTCATTTCTGGTATTCCCGACAGAGTCGGGTCGCCAGAGCATCCCCGTCAGAGACGGGGACGAGATGCTTCTTACAGCTACGGGGATAGCGTTGGATTTTCACCAACTTCCCTTTTAACCCCGAACGATCGGGGACCAAATACGGAGCAAATGTATAGGTTGGAAAGACACAGCCGCATTTTACCTGCGTTTAATTTATTAACGGGCGTTGAAAACTGTTCAATAATAGTTTCCTACATTTAAACTCTTAGACCATTATTTATGAAGGGAAAACAGAAATTGAATCTTTTCAGCTTTACCATGATCGTTGTTGGATTAGTCATTGGCATGGGTATTTTCCGTACATCCGCCACAAGCGCAAAAGATGCGATCGTTCCCTCTGTTTATTTTACTGCCTGGATATTGGGAGGCTTTGTAGCGCTTTGCGGAGCATTGACCTATGCTGAGATCGGCAGCCGTTACCCTGTTACCGGTGGCTATTACAAAGTATTCTCTTATGCCTATCATCCCAGTATTGCCTTTGCTATTAACTGTATCATACTGATCAGTAATGCAGCAAGTTTGAGTGGTGTTGCGCTAATAGGAAGCGGTTACCTAACACGTTTGTTTCCTCAACACCAATGGACGGATACAGATAAAGCCCTTATGAGCTGCGGCGCGATCCTCATTTTTTATATTATTAATTTGATGGGGCTACGCATGAGTTCCAAGGCACAGAATATCCTGATGCTGATCAAAATATCCATGATCGTGGTGCTGATCTCTGCATTGCTTTTTCCGCACCCGCATATAGATCAAACACAAGGAGTGGTAACTTCTGCATTTTCTTCAATGGATTGGATCAAAAGCCTTGGCGTGAGTTTGATAGCGGTATCATTTACTTATGGTGGTTACCAGCAGACCATCAACTTTGGAAACGAAGTAAATAAGCCTGCACGTAATATTCCAAGAGGTATTTTTATTGGTATTGCCATTATAATCAGTTTGTACCTGCTGGTGAATTTGAGTTATTATAATATCGTGGGCTTTCAGAATATGAAGAATCAGAAAGAGATCGCTTATGTGGTGATAGATACTGTTTTTGGAAGCAGGGGCGCTGATCTTTTTTCTTTCTTTCTATTTTTTGGAGTGTTAGCGTATGTCAATGCTCTGCTGCTGAGCAATCCGCGCGTGATGTATGCCATGAGTACAGAAGGTACACTACCCAAAGCTTTTTCAAAGCAGAATGAAAAGAATGTACTGACTGTTTCGCTGACAGTATTTTCAGCGATGTGTATTGTGATACTTTTCTTCGCGCAGACATTTGATCAGATACTCAACTTTACCATCTTCCTCGACTGCTTTGGTATGGTAGCATCCAGCGCCACCATTTTTATTCTCCGGAAAAGAACAAAAGAACTCGATGGTACCGGAATTTATAAAATGAAATTATTCCCCTTGCTGCCGCTTATTTTTATTGCCGCTTATCTATTCGTGGGTACAAGTATCGCTATTCAAACACCCGGTACAGCCCTGATAGGTGTGGCAGTATTGGCTGCGTTCATGGTCATCTATTTTGCTGTAAAAAAGATAGGCAATTCACCTGTTAAGCAATAATAGTCGGCTCCTGAAGCGTTTTTGGGGCTAATTATGCCCCATTTTCATAGTTTAACAAATTTTGATATATCCCACTCATCTAAATTTTCCCGCCGTGGATGGGATTGTTTTATTTTTGCCTAACTTATGAAGAAGCTACTTACCCTGGCTGTATGCGTAATAAGCCTCCAGGTTTCTGCACAGGAGAAAAATGAGAAATGGGATCTCATCAAATGCGTTAATTATGCCCGTGAGAATAATATCTCCCTGAAGCAGGCCGATATACAGGCCCGCATCTCGGCATTACAGCTTAAACAGGCAAAACTGAACCAATATCCCAATGCTTCACTTTCATCCGGTTTAGGGATGCAATTAGGGCGTTCCATCGATCGTACCACCAATGTCTATAGTAACACACAGGCCATCTACCAGAATTTTGGAGTGAACAGTAGCATAGGGGTGTATAACTGGGGAAGATTGAAAAATGCTTATGCAGTAGCCCAATTCAATGCAGAAGCAGCATTAGTGGATATAGACAAAGCAGCCAATGACCTTGCACTAAATGTTGCAACGTATTATCTCCAGGTGCTTTCCGCTAAAGAACAGATCAATATCAATGAACTGCAGGCATCACAAACTCTTGCACAAGTTGACATTACAAGAAAGCAAGTTGATGCGGGCGCTTTACCGGAATTAAATCTTGTAGAGCTCGAAGCGCAACTGGCTACAGATAGCAGCAACATCATCAGCGCAAAATCACTTTACCAGCAAAATATTTTATCACTAAAAGGGTTATTGAATATAGATGCTGCCCAATCGTTCGATATTGTTACCCCACCTGTGGAAACTATCCCTGTTGAACCTATTGCCAGCCTCAATCCCGAACTGGTATATAATATTGCATTGAACACCCAGCCTTTGCAAAAAGCAGACAGCCTCCGGATCAAAGCCGCACAAAAAAATATTTTGGTCACAAGAGCTTCCATGTATCCGAACATCACTTTTGGATTGAGCCTCTCAACCAACTTTTATAATTCCTTTAAAAATATTACAGGTGCCACTTTTGGAGGCTATAGCCCTGTTACCGGTGCCGAATCAGTGGTGAATATTGGCGGTACCAATTATTTTGTACAAAGCCCAATCTATAAACTCACCCAATCCAATAAAAGTTTTGCGCAGTTATGGAATGGATATGGTGATCAGCTCACCAATAATTTCGGGCAAGGCTTCGGCTTTAATTTCAGTGTTCCCATCTTTAATAACGGGCAATACAGGATCAATTACGAACAATCAAAACTGAGCTACCAGAATCAACTGTTGCAAAAAAGAGCAGATGATCAAACTTTGAAACTGAATATCTATACAGCATATACCAATGCCGTCTCTGCCCTGGAAAAATTCAATGCAGGTATCAAAGGTGTTGCAAGCAGCCAGAAAGCATACGACTTTGCCAAGAAGCGTTATGATGTAGGTTTATTGAGTACCCTGGACCTGATCACCAATGAGAACAACCTTCTCAGGGCAAAGCTGCAGCAGGTGGCCAATCAATTTGACTATGTGTTTAAGATGAAGGTTTTGGAATATTATAAAGGACTTGGATTAAGATTATAAATTAAGAAATAACATTTTATGAATAAGAAGCTTCTTTGGTTAATCATTATTTTAGTTGTGATCATTGGCGGCCTGATAGGCCTGAAAGCGGGTGGCGTAATAGGCCAGGAAGAAGGCATTAAAGTCTCTACCGAAAAAGCTGCCAAGCGTACTATTATTGAAACAGTGAATGCCAGCGGAAAAGTATACCCCGAAATAGAAGTAAAAGTAAGTTCGGATGTGAGTGGTGAGGTAGTGGAATTGAATGTAAATGAGGGCGACAGTGTAAGGCGTGGTGAAGTGATCGCAAAAATTTATGCTGATATATATTCTACTCAAAGAGACCAGGTAGCTGCCGGTGTTGATCAGGCAAGGGCGCAGGTATCTAATTCACAGGCTGCGTTAGGAGCGCTAAAAGCAATCCTCGATAATGCACAATCCACCTATAACCGTGAGAAAAAATTATTGGATGATAAAGTGATCAGCCGTTCTGAATTTGAAACAGCTGAACAATCATACCGCAGTGCACAAGCAAATTACGCAGCAGCACAGCAAGGTATTGTTGGCGGACAGGCGGCAATACATAGTGCAGAAGCTTCGCTGGCAAGCGCCAATAAAAACCTTTCACGCACTACCATCACTGCACCGATGGATGGGGTGGTGAGTTTGTTATCTGTGAAAAAAGGAGAACGCGTAGTGGGTACGGCACAAATGACCGGTACCGAAATGATGCGTATTGCAGACATGAACAGCATTGTGGCGCAGGTAGATGTGGGCGAGAATGATATTCCTAAAGTAAAGATCGGAGATACGGCTGTTGTTGAAATTGATGCATACAACAACCGTAAATTCAAGGGGCTTGTTTTCAAGATCGCTAATCCCAATACCACTACTTCAACAACTTCTACTACGGATGTTACCAATTATAAAGTGCATATCCGTTTGTTCTTCGACAGTTATAAAGACCTGCTGGTAAAAGGAAGCTTTCCTTTCCGTCCGGGTATGAGCGCCAATGCAGATATACAGACACGAACATCTGCAGATGTATTGAGTGTTCCTTTGAATTCAGTAACTACCCGCGATAAAAAATTGGGGGTTAAAAAAGATGATAACAGCACAAGCAGTAACAACAATAATCAAACCCCTAAACCTGCTGCTGCCAATGATGATATTGAAGTAGTGGCATTTATCATGCAGAAAAATGGAACGGTAAAAAAAGTAAAAGTAAAGACCGATATACAGGACCTGAATTATATACAGGTAACAGACGGGTTGAAAGAAGGTGATGAAATTGTTACCGGGCCATACACTACGGTCAGCAAGACACTGAATGATGGCACCAAGGTTTTGGTAGTACCCAAAGAGAAATTATATGACGATAAAAAGAAACCATAAAGGGAAGGGGGGCGAAAGCCTCCTTTCTGTTTACAAATGAATGTTAATACAAGCAATAGTAATTTTTTTATGTCATTAAGAATTATAGCACTCTGTATATTCATCTCCTCGACTGTTTCTGGTCAACCAACTATGCAAAAGAGTGCCAACCCTTTTTTATTTATTGATTCAGTTTTTAAAAAAGGAAATTATATTGTAGAAATTCTCGATTTAGAATTTCCAAAAGACATTCAGGATATTGTTTTACGGTTTCAAAAAAATACTGCTGAAAATAAGAAATGGTTTGAAGATTTTTTTTCCAAAAACTACAAACCTGGAGAGGGATTGCCTTATCATGAAAACTTTGGTATTACGAAGGATGAATACCAAAAAGTTAAAAATATTGCGAATACCCCACCAATAGTTGTAGTTAAAGGCACGACATCAATACAAATTAATAGAGTTTTAGGTGCACTTTCTTTTAAAGCTACCGAAAAGAGTGTGCAGTTTTTTGAATCGCTCAAAATCGACATCAAAAATAAGAACCTAATATTCCTTAATGATACAATCCCGTTCTTTAATGAAATTAATGCGGGAAGACCAACACCGTTTGGTCAATGGCATGGATTTTCCTGGAAAAAAGAAGTTGCAAATTTTGGAGAAAACGATGACATTAAAATGGATAGCTTAGTTTCAAAAATTATAGAAATAAATATTGGGAAACTTGAAACTAAAAATAAAATTCTTTTTCGCTTAAAATATAAAGAAGTTGATAAAAGAGTAGTAAAAGCCAACTTCGATATATCATGTTATTTAAACTAGTCTACTATCTACCCTCTCTCAAAGCAATAAATTAATTTCCCGCTAAGTTATCCCCCATCTGCTATCCCCCATCTCCATCCACCCGTATCCCGCATCTCCCATCCCGCATCCCCACCCCTCAACCCACTCAACTATTACCCAACAGGCTATCTGAGTATAGGATGTCCCAGTGATATCCCAGTGATGTCTCAGTCTTATATAGGACTGGGATATCTCTGGCTCATATGTGTCATTTTAGTGAGTTTTCTATGATTTACTAGTTTTTCTGGGAGCTTATCATATACTGGAAGAAGAGGTTAACGATAGGGCATTAAGCTATAACATTTCCAGCCTGTAGAGTATTCTCATATTCACTTCGGCAGAAATTATGAAATATTCAAAAATGATAACCCCTTTTTGAGAACGAAACACCCACTCATGTCCACAACCTCTTGAATTCAGTAATCACAGGAAATTCACTAAATTTGACTCAAAGAAATCTATGGACGCACGCATTATCAATATTGACCCGGAAATTTTAGGTGGAACGCCTGTTTTTAATGGCACCCGCGTTCCTATTAAAAATCTTTTTGATTATCTCGAATCCGGAGAATCCATTGATTATTTCCTGGATGATTTTAGCGGCGTTCAGCGCGAGCAGGTAATACAACTTTTTGAAATGTCACAGCGGCTTATTGAAACATCGTCAAATATCATACATGAAAATCTTGCTTGACGAATGTGTTACCAGGCATCTTAAACCTCATTTTAGTGATCACCAGGTAACAACCGTCAGGGAATTAAGTTGGAGCGGTATCAGGAATGGAAAACTTATGCTTTGTGTGTTGAAAATGGTTTTGATATCCTTCTAACAATTGATAAAAATTTACAACATCAGCAGAACCTTGATAAATACCCCTTAACAATAATTATTCTAAATAGCGTTACAAGTAATATTGAAGAGCTAGTAAAATTCCTGCCTGAATTGGAATCCCAAATGTCAATTTATAAAAAACATGCTGCTTATATAATTAACCTGTAAGGCTGCAAAACCATTGCATTTACCCTGTTTATGAGCGGGTAAAACCTTCCTTCGTATGTTTGTTCATCATTAACATTTTTTTCCATGCAATTTGGTATCATAGGAAGCGGGTCCTGGGCAACGGCGCTCGCTAAGATTCTTACCGACAATGGCAACACTATTCACTGGTGGGTGCGCAATGCCGCCACTGCCAGTTATATTGAACAGCGCAGGCATAATCCGCATTATCTCAACAGCGCTTACTTCGATCCCAAACAACTGCATCTCAATAATAATATTTCCGAAGTGGTGGCAAAAGCAGATGCGCTTGTGATTGCTGTTCCATCGGCGTATATAGAAGATGCTTTGCAGCAATTAGATAAAAATGCTTTAAAAGGAAAGAAGGTCATTTCTGCCATCAAGGGTATCCTTCCCGCTACCAATCAACTGTTGAATGAATACCTCGCAGAAAAATTTGAAGTGGAACTGGTAGATTATTTTACTGTGCTGGGCCCCTGCCATGCAGAAGAAGTAGCGGCAGAGAAACTATCCTATCTTACTTTTTCAGGAATAGATGAAGATGTTGCTGCCCTTATTGCATCGCACTTTAAAACGGATTATCTCAATACACTTACCAATCATGATGTGATCGGTGTTCAGTACGCAGCAATATTGAAAAATATTTATGCATTGGGTGCGGGTATTGCACACGGACTGGATTATGGCGATAATTTTCTCAGTGTATACATTGCCAATGCCGCAGATGAAATGGTGACGTTTTTAAAAAAACTGGTCTGGGATAAAGAAACTGAGGAAGAACAAAAGAGCATCAATTATGCCGCATCCGTTTATCTCGGCGATCTGCTGGTGACCTGTTATTCATTGTACAGCCGTAACCGCACTTTCGGGAATATGATAGGCAAGGGCTATAGCGTTAAAGCCGCCCAGCTTGAAATGAATATGGTGGCCGAAGGGTACAATGCCAGCAAGTGTATCTACAAGACCAATGAGGCTGTTCAGGCGGAAATCCCCATTGCCACTACCATTTATGAAATACTATGGCAGCAAGTGGCTGCGGAAGACGGATTTAAGAAAATAGAAACATTGCTGGTCTGAAAACGTTGTAACTTTACATCGTGCCAGTTTCATACTACATATTGAACCCGACCATCATCATCACGATCCTCTGTGTTGTGATACTGGTAAATGCTGTGAAGAATATTTTCGGAAAGCACAGCCACTAATTATCATACCTAAAACAAAGCAGAAGCAATACCATCCGCCATCAGTTTTCCTTTTTTCGTTAGCCGCAACATATCATCTGTAATATCTGCATGCCCGGATTGTACATAAGGATCAATAGAATCTAAGATCAGGTTTAATTTTTCTTCGCCCCAGCCATTTTTTATATGATTTAATGATAATCCTTCTGATGTGCGAAGGCTGGTCATAATATATTCGTTTAATTGCTGGGCTGATGTGAGCGCCTCTATTTCAAAAGGGATTATATTTTTTTCAAGGCTGGAAATGTAGAGTGAATTGTTGGCAACATTCCATTGCCGCGATGAACTATTAAATGAGTGTGCAGAAGGGCCAAGGCCCAGATAATGCATTCCCTTCCAATAACTGCTATTGTGCCGGCTTCTCATTCCCGGTTTTGCAAAATTGCTGATCTCATAATGTTCGTATCCTGCTGTCTCCAGCCATTCCATCAATAATTCAAAATGCCTGGCCTGTTTTTCAGGATCGGTATTTTCCATTTTGTTTTGCGCGATCATTTTTTCGAGAGCTGTCTTTGGTTCCACCGTTAGGGCATAACAGGAAAGATGCGGGATGCCCAATGATATAGCGGTTTCTAAATTTTCTTGCCATTGTTGGTCATCAAGGGTAGGCGTGCCATAGATCAGGTCGATACTGATATTATGAAAGCCATGCTGTTGTGCAAGAAGAATACTATTGTGTGCCTGTGTTGCATCATGTGCGCGGTTCATCCAGCGCAGATCGGCATCAGCAAAGGATTGTATGCCGATGCTTAAGCGATTGATACCTACCTGCTTCCATCCCTCTAATTTTTCTGAATTGATATCATCCGGGTTTGCTTCTAATGTGATCTCGGCATCATCAGCGATGTCAAACAGGATTTTAAATTGTTGGATCATTCCCGTTAGCTGAGGTGTTGTCAGTAGCGAGGGTGTCCCTCCCCCAAAATAAACAGTCTCTACTTTGCCATTGATATATTCTTTTCTTAATTCTGCTTCCTTTAAAATGGCATCCACCATTTCTGGTAAACCTTTTTGCTGCGTGGAGAAATGAAAATTGCAATAGTGGCATGCATGTTTGCAAAAAGGGATATGAATGTAGATACCTGCCATGTGCAAATGAAACGAATAGCCGCGATATGATTTGAAATTTATGACCCGGATTGTGTTTATTTTTGTAGTAAATCGCCTGATTGAAGAAATTTTATTTCATATTTCTTATCTCCTTTTTAGGAATGCGCCTTAGTGCACAGGTAGACTCTATCCTGAATAAACCCGAAACAACGCGCCTTAAGCCTTCACCACTTTTAAATGATACACCTAAAAATTCGGTTGTACAAAAAACAGAAGTACCCAAAAGAATTGTTGTTATTGATTCAACCCGGCTAAAAGATTCGCTTGCAACAATTGCGTTGGCTGATTCTATCAGGAATGATTCAATAAAAAAAGCTCAGTCACAGGTAGCGGTTGCTGCTATAAAAGATACTTCCACTTATGCAGCCATCATGCCAATACCCGGGCTGCCATTTGGCAAGCCATTATTATATGCCATAGAAAAGGAAAGAAATCCGCAATCAAAAGATGACCTGTTCTATCTCCTGGCAGCGGTAGTGCTTTTTATGGGATTGATCAAACTATCCTTCCCTAAATATTTTCAAAACCTTCTCCGGCTGTTCTTCCAAACCAGTTTCAGGCAGAAGCAGACAAGGGACCAGTTGCTGCAAGATTATAAACCTTCGCTGCTGCTAAATGCCCTGTTCCTGCTGAGTGGTGGTATTTATATTGGCCTTGTGGCGCAGGAACAGGGGTTTATAAAAACTTCGTTTTATACTTTATTCTTATATGGGGGCGCGGCATTGGGAACTGTTTACCTGGGCAAGTATCTGTTCCTCCGGTTTTCAGGCTGGGTCTTTAATGTAAAAGAGGCTGCCAATACCTACATTTTTGTGGTGTTCCTGGTCAATAAGCTAATTGGTGTTTTACTCGTTCCTTTCCTCTTATTGGTGGCTTTTTCGTCTCATGCCGTGGTTCAGCAGGCGGTGACAGTATCATTGGTTGGAATGGGGATCATGCTGTTTTATCGCTTCCTGGTAGGACTTGGAACGATCCGCAGAGATTTGAAGGTGAGCGCGTTACATTTTTTCCTTTACCTTTGTGCCGTGGAAATATTACCGTTGATGTTGATCTGCAAAACATTGTTCAACTATATCGGTAAGAGTATTTAATTGTAAACACATTCAGGCAACCAGCATGGCAAAAAACGGAGTGGACAATTCAAATACTGCCAAAGCAGCAAGAAAAATTCTGATCTCCCAACCCCGGCCGGAAAGCGATAAGTCGCCTTATTTCGACCTGGAACGCAAGTACAAAGTGGAGTTGATTTTTCATCCTTTTATCAGGCTCGAAGGCATTCCTGCCCGTGAATTCCGCAAGCAAAAAATAGATATTGCTGCATTCTCAGCAGTGATGTTCACCAGCCGTTATGGGATCGACCATTTCTTCCGTACCTGCGATGAAATGAAAATTACTGTTGGCCAGGACACCAAATATTTCTGCATTACTGAAGCTGTTGCCCTCTATCTACAGAAATTCATCCTCTACCGCAAGCGCAAAGTTTTTTATGGCGCTGATGGAACCAATAAGAGCCTGTTTGAC
Source organism: uncultured Chitinophagaceae bacterium (assembly GCA_903884185.1). Taxonomy (GTDB): domain Bacteria; phylum Bacteroidota; class Bacteroidia; order Chitinophagales; family Chitinophagaceae; genus CAISDV01. The sequence goes on from CAISDV010000012.1 coordinate 10,948, forward strand.
GTGATCAACAAACACAAGGAAAATGAAAAATTTCTGTATGTGTGCAGCGAGAACCAACAGGATAACGAGATCGTAAACTGGCTGAAAAACAATAAATGCGAATTCCAGTTAGGATTTATGTACCGTACCATCAGCAATGATGTAAAACCGGTGATGACAAAAGTTGACTTTGACGTGATCTGTTTTTTTACGCCCAGTGGTGTGAAAAGCCTGTTTGATAATTTCCCCAAATTCAAACAAAACGGAACAGTACTAGGCGCATTTGGCGGCAACACTTCAAAAGCCGTGGAAGAAGCCGGATTGAAATTAGAGATCAAAGCGCCTGCGCTGAAGGCTACAAGCATGGTAGCGGCTTTGGATATTTTCCTCTCCGAAAGATCAAAGAAGTAAAGCGGTTACCAGTTACCGGTTGCTGGTTGCCAGTTAGAACCCGGTAACTGATATGCATACGAATAAACTCATCCACGAATCAAGTCCGTACCTTTTACAACATGCGCATAATCCTGTGGAATGGCATCCCTGGGGAGATGAAGCATTGCAAAAAGCCCGCGAAGAAGATAAACCCATTTTAGTAAGCATTGGTTATGCGGCCTGCCATTGGTGTCATGTGATGGAAAGAGAAAGTTTTGAAGATGAAGCAACGGCGGCATTAATGAATGAATATTTCGTCAACATAAAAATTGACAGGGAAGAACGCCCGGATCTTGATCATATTTATATGGATGCTGTGCAGGCCATGACAGGTAGCGGTGGCTGGCCATTGAATGTATTTCTTACTCCTGCTGGTAAACCGTTTTATGGGGGTACTTATTTTCCACCCATAAAAGCATACAACCGCTCGAGCTGGAAAGAAGTTTTGATGAGCGTTCAGCAGGCATACAAAGAAAGAAAAAATGAGATCGAAGCGCAGGCAGAAAACCTGACAGCACATCTTGCCAATGCCAATTCATTTGGAATAGATAAGCCAGAGCAAAAAGATACAGATGATATCTTCACACAGGAAAAATTGCAGGAAATAACAGATAATATCCTGAAACAGGCCGATACTATTTGGGGTGGATTTGGCAATGCCCCTAAATTCCCTCAAACCTTTGCCATACAATTCCTCCTGCGCCAATATCATTTTACAAAAGATAAAAAAGCGCTGGAACAGGCCCTGCTAAGCCTTGATAAGATGATCTACGGCGGTATCTATGACCAGTTGGGTGGTGGTTTTGCGCGATACAGCACTGATGTGCGCTGGCTGGCTCCTCACTTTGAAAAAATGCTCTATGATAATGCTTTATTGATTGGAGTGATGGCAGAAGCATACCAGCTTACAAAAAAAGAATTGTATGCAACAACCATCAGTCATACCATAGATTTTATTGAAAGGGAAATGCTGGATGAAGAATATGGTTTTTACTCAGCTCTGGATGCAGACAGTGAAGGAGTGGAGGGAAAATTTTATACATGGAGTAAAAATGAAGTGGCTGATCTGTTAGGCGAAGATGCTTCTTTGTTTTGTGACTTTTATGATATACAGGAAAAAGGAAACTGGGAGCACACCAATATAACCTGGGTAAAAGAACCTCTCGAAAAATTCGCAAATGAGAAGAGATGTGATGTGGCAGAACTGGAAGAAAAATTATCTGTCTGCAGAAAAAAACTAATGCAGCAACGTTCATTGCGTGTACGCCCGCAGACAGATGATAAAATATTATTAGGATGGGACGCTTTGCTGAATACCTCTCTGAGCAAGGCTTTCGCGGCAACAGGAGAGGAGCGATACAAAGCCCTTGCAGAGAAAAATATTCAATTCATAGAAGATAAATTTTCCTGCGGAGACGGAAGTTTTTATCATACCTATAAAAAAAATTACGCAAAAATTCCTGCATTTCTTGACGACTATGCTTACCTGGCACAGGCATATATTTATTTGCAGGAGATCACAGGTAACAGCGAGCATCTCAATAAAGCACAAAAAATAGTGTCGTTTGTGGTAGACAATTTTATTGAAGAAGAAAGCGGTTTTTTCTTTTACACGCACAAAGGGCAGAAAGATGTGATTCTCAGGAAAAAAGAAGTGTATGATGGCGCAACACCATCGGGTAATTCGGTGATGGCATTTAACCTGCAATATCTTTCTATGATCTTTGATCAAAATGAATGGGCAGCACTTTCGCAAAAGATGTTAGCGTCATTAGGTACTGCAATTGTTCGTTACCCCACTTCATTTGGCATTTGGGCTTTACTGGCGCAACAAAAAGTAATGGGCACCCTTGAAATAGCCATTGCAGGTAAGGATGCGTTAGATCATATACTTCCTTTTCTGAAAGAATACCTCCCCAATAAGATATTCCAGGCAACTCAGGCCCCGCAACCCGCGTTTCCATTATTAGCAGGTAAATACAAAGAAGGGAAAACGGGCTTTTTTAGATGTAAAAACCATGTTTGCGCAGAGCCGGTATTTGATTTTACACAATTTTTGCAATTATGTAACACCTAATTCAGTATTTTGCGTCTTACAACAGGTTTCACGATTATTTTTAATGCCTTTAGGCAACAATAACCAAGCTTATCGTATCGTTTAATTCTACCCTTTGTAAAATATAGTCAGACATGATAAAATTGGTAATTCTGCCATTTTTATCTCCTATATTTGTCATTACCTGTTAATACGATTTTATGATCAGAAACCCTTTAAAATTCATTGCCCTTGGAGCATTATTCCTGGGTTTAGTGGCATGCTCTAAAAAAGGTAAGGTAAAAGGCGTGATCGATGACGGCCAGTTGCACGGTGTTGCACCTGCTGTGAAGGTAAGCGCTAACAAACCTCGTGGAATGGTATATATACCTCCCGGCACTTTTCATATGGGCCAGAGTGATGAGGATATGAACTACAACTTCTCCGCCCGTAACAGGCAGGTATCTATCCCGGGTTTTTGGATGGATGCAACAGAGATGACGAATAACCAATATCGCCAGTTTGTTTATTGGGTGAGGGATTCTCTCGCTGCCAAAGAACTGGGTTATTTTAAATCAAGCCCCGGCGCATCGGGTGGTGATTCTTCTATTGCGATAGACTGGGTAAGGGCACGTACCATTCAGTATAATGCCAGCAATCTTGAAAAATTAGGTAACAAACTGATCCTTGCTCCCGATAACAGGTTAAACGGTAGAGCAGATATCGATCCAAATAAATTAAAATACAGGATGGAAACTTTTCTTCTCGGAGAAGCTGCGAAGAGAGAAAATTCTGGAATGGCGAGAAAGAATTTTGTAGTGGTGAGCAACGAGCCAATTTATCCTGATACACTGGTTTGGATGAGAGATTTTTCTTACTCTTATAACGACCCTCAAACCAAACAATATTTTGCACATCCTACTTACGGTAATTATCCTGTTGTTGGGCTTACCTGGAAACAGGCCAATGCTTTTACCCACTGGCGCACGCATATCCAGACCAGTTTTCTTGAAAAAAGAAACATGGCTGTGGAAACCGATTTCAGGTTGCCAAGTGAAGCTGAATGGGAATATGCTGCACGCGGCGGCCGTACAGGTTCCCCTTATCCATGGGGCGGCCCATATATCAGGAACAAGAAAGGATGCCTCTTAGCTAACTTTAAACCAGGACGTGGTAACTATGCTGAAGACGGCGGCTTCTATACTGTAAGAGCTGATGCTTATTTCCCTAACGACTACGGTTTATACAATATGGCGGGTAATGTGGCTGAATGGACGAGTTCTTATTTTGATGAAGGCGCTTACAACTTTATGTCTGATATGAGCCCTGATGTTCGCTATGATGCTAAGGACAATGATCCCCCACTGATGAAAAGAAAAGTGGTACGTGGCGGATCCTGGAAAGATGTGGGCTTCTATCTGCAGACCAGCGCAAGGACATTTGAATACCAGGATTCAGCGAAATCGTATATCGGGTTCCGTTGTGTGATAGACCTGGCACCGCGTTCAAAAAAGTAAATCCATATTGATCAAAGAAACATCCAATCACCTGGTTCAACTGTATCAAAAATCTTACTGAAAATTATTTTGTGAATTTTTCACAGGATGATATATAAACAATCCAAACTTTAAAATCTAAATAAATACAACTATGGCTTCAGGTACTATCTCTCCAAGGACAAATAAACTTGTGAATGTAATTGTGTGCGTTGGTGCGGCAGTAGTAATTTTTGGTGCATGGGCCAAGATCCTGCATAAACCTTTTGCCGATATCATGCTTACGGTTGGTTTGCTGACAGAAGCATTGATCTTCTTAGTGTATGCCATGTTGCCACCACCGGATTCCGGCCACGTTGCAAAACCCGGAGAAGGCCATTCTTCTACCAAAAGCCTTGAGCAAATGCTGCAGGAAGCAAATATTACACAAGAGACCCTGGGAAAACTGAGCGGTGGTTTTCAGAAACTCACCGGTACTGTAGAAAAATTAGGCGAGCTGACCGATGTTGTTAAATCAACTTCTGATTTTGGTGCAAAGACCAAAGAAGCATCTGCTGCACTAAGCGGAATAACTGCTTCAGCCGGCCATGCAACAAGTTCACTGGATTCTTTCAAAGCAGGTGCAGAGACAAACAAACAATTTCATACACAGGTGCAGACATTGACAAAGAACCTGTCTTCTTTGAATACTATTTACGAATTGGAATTGCAGGAAAGCACCAATCATTTAAAAGCATTGAACCAATTCTATGGAAAACTGGCGCAGGCATCTGCTGCCATGAACAGCAGTGCAGATGATGCAATAAAAGCAAAGGAACAAATTGCAGTATTGGCAAATAACCTGGGTAAACTGAACCAGGTATATGGCAATATGCTAACAGCCATGCAGGGCAGAGCGTAGTGAATAGAAGAAACATTAACCCAATTTCTACAATCGTATTTATAAAATAATATGTCACTACCCAAAGAGCCCAGGCAGAAGATGATCAATATGATGTATTTGGTGCTTACAGCTTTGCTGGCACTGAATGTATCAAGCGAGATCTTGAATGCTTTCAGAACAGTAGACCAAAGCCTTAACAGGGCCACTGCTATCATTGATACAAAGAGCGATCTTTTGATGGCTTCATTGAAAGAAAAACAAAATGAAGCCGCGACCAAGATACTTGCAGAATTTTGGTATCCCAAAGGGCATCAGGCTGAGGTCTTGGCCGATTCTTTAAATGAGTATATCAACCGGCTGAAAATGGATCTGAAGGTTGCTGCAAAATATGACATGACACCCGGTGGCGATTCTACCAAAGGTGAAGACAACCTTGAAGCTTCTACACGTTTAATGGTAGAAGAAAAAAAGGGAGATTCTTTGTTGAACAGGCTGACCAAATTCGTAGACAATATGTTGAATATTGATACTGCGATAGGTAAAGAGTTCAGGGGCCATTTGCCGATTGATCTGCGCATGCCCCAGACACAGAACACGAATAACAAAAACGACTGGTCTGCAGGTTATTTTCACATGACACCCACTATCGCTGCTATTACTATCCTGAGCAAATTTCAAAATGATATCAGGAATAGCGAAGAGCAGGTAGTAGAATTTTGTCACAGGCAGGTAGGCGAAGTAAAAGTGATCTTCGACCAATATTCCGCATTGATAGGAACCAATTCAAATTATTTTATGCCTGGGCAGGAAATAGATATTAATGCAGGTATAGGAGCGTATAATAAATCATCGGGTAGTACCAGGGTATTTATAGACGGAGCGCTTGTGACTTTAAATCCGGCAACTGGTGTTGCAGAATATAAAGGAAAGGTTCAGGGTCCTGGTAACTATTCGAAAAAGGTTCGAATAGAATATTTTGACCAGGCTGTAGGTAAACCAACTTTCCAGGAAAAGGAGATAAAATACACAGTGGGTTCACCTGCCGGCGCCAATGTTAGCGCTGATGCTACGAATGTATTATATATAGGGGTTCCCAATCCTATCACTGTATTGGGTGGTGGCGGAGCCGGTGATGAAAAAGTATCGGCAACTATCAGTCAGGGTAATATGGTAAAAAAAGGTGCAGGTAAATATGATGTAAATGTGGAGACACCTGGTGAAGCGATCATTACCATGAACGATGGAACGAAAACAGTACCATTCCGTTTCAGGGTAAAGACAATTCCTGATCCAACTGGTAAAGTGGGTAATAGTAAGGGCGGAAGAATTCCTGTAAATGAATTCAAAGCAATGGCAGGTGTGCGTGCCGATCTGGAGAATTTTATATTCGATTTAAAATACCAGGTAACAGGATTTACATTGATCGCAACAGGTAAGGCTTTCCCTGAGAAACCGGGAATTGCTGTGGTGAGTGGAGCTGCTTTTGATGGCGCTGCAAGAGCTATCATTGATAAGTTGGGGCCAAACTCAACTATAATGATCGATTATATTAAAGTCACAGGTCCTAATGGCAGTTTCACATTGCCACCAATATCGTTTTATCTCTACTAAAAATATTTGATATGAAAAGGGTAGCCGTAAAGATTGTGTTCGTTGCTTCAATAGCGTTAGCAGGAAATTCTTTGTTTGCTCAGGCAGGAAAGAAACCTGTGACCAAGCCTAAACCGAAGACGCAGACTCCTGCCAATAATCCTTATGCCACGCCAAAGGATACAACAAAACCTGCTCCGGTTGATGTAACTAATCCTTATGCCAATCCGGGTGCAAATGGTGTTTCAAATGCTAACACTGGTTCTAAGACTGATACAATAAAGAAACCTAAAAGCAACCTGCCTTATTTCCAGATGCCAAGTTCAGGTGGCGGTTTATTTGATACGGTAAAACCTTCTTTGCGCACAGATGATGCAGTTGGCAGGATATACGTTAGGGACAGAACGCCGTTGGCATACGATTATATCCGCGAAGATGATGCGGTGTACAAACAAAGGATCTGGCGCGAAATAGATATCAGGGAAAAATTAAACCAGGTATTTGGTTATGCAGCAGATGAAGATAACGGTAACCAAAGATTGATCTCCATATTAGTAAATGCGATCCGGAATAAAGATGTGGTGGCTTTTGATGCAAGCGATGACAGGTTCACTACGCCATTAACCGTTGCAGAAGTAATGAAAACCTTTGGTGGGGGCATTGATACTTTCCCTAAACTGGATATAGACGGAAACAAAGTTGGATACGAGATCAGGGCAAGAACAATTCAGCCCGATTCTATTTATAAATTCAGGGTAAAGGAAGATGTGATATTTGATAAAGAAGCTTCAAGGATGGTGGTGCGCATATTGGGTATTGCACCGATGATGAAACAATATGCTTCTAATGGCCAGCCAATAACAGAAGACCTGGTGCCTTTGTTCTGGATCTATTATCCCGACCTGAGGCCTACATTGGCCAAATACCAGGTGTACAATCCCAAGAACTCGGGAGCGCGAATGAGTTGGGAAGACCTGTTTGCCAACCGGATGTTCAGCAGCTATATCACTAAGAAAAGCGATAACAACTTCAGGGATATCAGGCTGAAAGACTATATCAATGATCCTCTTTTCAGGTTACTGGAAGGCGAAAAGATCAAAGAAAAGATATTTAACTACGAGCAGAATCTCTGGCAATACTAGACCACTGAAAAACCTCATATAACAAAGGGAAGCCAAACTGGCTTCCCTTTCTGTTTTAGGCCTGATATGGCAATTAATAAAATATGTTGTTTTATTGTTAAGTATTTTCTACATTCGTAACGGTTTTTCATAGGATATTGGATTTTAAAAACGGGGCTGGATCTTCATCCGGGCCCTTTTTATTTTTAAGTACCACCTATTCATCATCACTTTTTGATGTGAGATGAAAATGTTCCCATACTAATTTTGCTTTTTTCTTTCCAATTAATTCTGCGAGTTGCTCTTGCTCCTGCTCGCGAATATTTTTTACTGATTTCCATTTTTTCAATAATTGGGTAGCAGTTTCTTTACCGATACCTTCTATCGTTTCCAATTCATTTTTAATTACACCCTTTGATCTTTTGTTGCGGTGAAAATTAATGACGAAACGATGCACTTCATCCCTGATGCGCCTGACCAATTTTAAGCTGTCACTATCCCAGGGCAATTTGATAGAAGCACTGTCGCCGGGGAAAAATATCTCCTCCTCATTCTTGGCAAGTCCAACCAAAGTCATTTTGCCCGCCAGCCCTAGCTCATTTATGCTCTCCACAGCAGCGCTTAGCTGCCCCTTGCCGCCGTCAATGATCACCAGTTGGGGCAGAGGCTCTTCTTCCAGCACCAGCCTTTTATAACGCCGGTACACCACTTCTTTCATGGTTGCAAAATCATTGATGCCTTTTACTGTCTTCACATCAAATTTCCGGTAATGCTTTTTGTTGGGCATGCCATCCATAAAACATACCATTGCCGATACAGGGAAACTTCCCTGGAAATTGGAGTTATCAAAGCATTCTATGTGTAAAGGCAATTCACTCAGGTGCAGGTATTCTTTTAGCTGGTGGAGCACATCTCTTTTTTCGCTATCGGTCTTTTCTTCGAGGTACAATGATTTTCTCTTTTTGATCTCTTCTTTATAATAATTCACATTTTTAAGAGAAAGATCTACCAGCTTTTTTTTATCTCCCGCTTTTGGAATAGTGATTGTGACGGATGGATCAGGATAGTCGATTGTAAAAGGTAAGATGATCTCATTAGCAAGGCTATTAAACGTTCTTCTCAGGCTTACTATAGCAAAACTCAAGACCTCTTCCTGCGTTTCTTCCAGCTTTGCTTCCAATTGTACTGTGTGTGTTTGTACAATGGTTCCATTCTGTACCATCAGGTAATTGACATACGCTGTGTCCTCTTCTTTTAAGATCGAAAACACATCTATATTGTTCAGCCGTTTGCTTACTATCACAGAACGCTCCTGGTAATTCTCCAGATGATCGATCCGTTTTTTCATTTCCTCTGCTTCTTCAAATGCAAGGCCGATAGCATGTTGCTGCATGATCTCTTTGTAATGGGAAATTACATTTCCAAGATTTCCTTTTAATACTTCCCTGATCTGCTGTATCCCGTCGTCATAAGATTCGGTCGATTGAAAACCTTCGCAGGGGCCTTTGCAATTACCGAGATGATATTCCAGGCAGACCTTGAATTTCTTTTTTTCTATGTTCTGTTCGCTGAGATTGAGTTTGCAGGTGCGTAAAGGAATATTCTGTCGAATGAAATTCAATAATTCCCTCACTCTTCCTGAAGATGTGAATGGTCCAAGGTATTCCGAACCGTCATGAATTTTTTTTCTTGTAAGAAAGATACGTGGGAAAGGTTCTTTTTTGATAACGATGAATGGATAGGTTTTATCGTCTTTTAAGCTGATATTGTATTTAGGCTGAAATTGTTTGATGAGTGAATTCTCCAGCAGGAAGGCATCCTGTTCAGAATCAACAATAGTGAATTCAATGTGGCGGATACGCTGAACCAGTTCATGTGTTTTATAACTGGTAAGGGTTTTGACAAAATAGGAGCTGACCCTTTTTCTTAAATTCTTTGCCTTGCCTACATAGATCAGTTCCCGGCCAGCATCAAAATATTTGTAAATGCCGGGATCGGAAGGAATGGTATGTGCAATGTTTTGAAATTCCGTTGCTGTCATCTTCTTCAGCCATTATTGCGGATCGTTCCAGTTTATAAAATTCGTTTCTTTTGTTTCAGAGTTATCTTTTCTTTTTATGTACCGGTTGATGCGGAAACTTTTACTTGCTTTCCAGTCGTACTGTTCAATGAGAGTAGAATCGTTATTCGAAATGACATTTCTTATGAAAACATGTTTCAGTTTATTTGTTGCGTCGTCCAGTAAAATAGTCACTTCTTTTACCGGCAGGCTGGTATCTGTTGCCGTATAAACAATGGTATAACTACTGGTTGAAAGGTCATGAAAGGAAGATTCTTTATATAACGGTTTTAATTCCGGTGTGCTGATCTTCTTTTGCAGGAACAGGTTAGCCAATGATAAAAACTCTTCTTTAGAAAGGCTTACTGAATCCCTTGATTTTTTTTTAGTAGTTATTTTATAGATGAAATAAGGGGTTTGTTTTACATCATTGATATCAGCCAGCAACAAATCATTCACAGGGAAGAATGCAGTGGTGTCTTTTATTGGCTGTGCAATTTCTGACTGATTTTTCTTTTGCTTACAAGCGAAGCAAAAAAAGAATATAAGCAGGAGAAGACAGGTCTTATGCATGGAGCAAAAATATCCTAAACATGGACAACTATCTACGAAAAAATGTTAATGACTCAAACAGCTTCTAAGTGTGAGAATACTAGTGAACCGGCACTGCGAGACCGATCTTCACGCCATAATCCCAGCGGTATTCTTTGATAGGATACACATCATTATAAGTAGGTAAATGCTGGTAGCGTATTTGTGGCCCGAGGTACCATTTCAGGTTGCCTGTTTTGTATGTAAAATTCAGGTCGATGCTGGTATTCATATTCCATTTACGGAAGAATGGCGCCCCGTTGGCGTAATATTTATAATCTGTAGAGATCAGGTACACATTTTTATTTAAAGTAAAGGTGGGTTGTATAGAAGCGCCCATGCTCATACCCAGTTTCTTTCCCTGCAGGAAATCCCATTGAATACCCAGGGGTATAGAAAGCTGGTACAATTTGTTATCGAGTTTAGTAGAGAAATATCCGCTGCTGTTGGAAAGTGCGGAACTGATATTTACTGAATCAAGGTGGTTGTTTTGAACAATGGCAATTGTGGCAACGCCATTAGATGCCTGGTAAGCATCGATATAATATTGACGGCTGTTAAACTGCAGCCCTGTTTTTAGTTTCAGGTTCTTTGTAATATTATACAACAGGCCCACACCCACTTCAAATCCTAACGCAGGAGTGTGGCGTACTGCATTATTAATATTTGGCGCGGGGCTAACTGCCAGTGTTGATGAAGCAGAAACGGATGGGTACTGCACTCTTTGCTTATCATCATCCAAACTGCGGAAACTGATAGAAGGTGTAGCATAAAACTGTAGTTCAAACCTGCCTTTAGCTTTGGCTTTTGGAACCGGGTCAAAAGGAAAATCATTCAGGTAAGCATCTACGGGATTCTCATTCTTATCTGCAAGGGCTGAACCCGGAAGATTACTGTACTTTGATCTTCTTGCGTTCGGTATGGTAACAGCAGGGCTTTCTACAACTGAACTGAACAGCTCTGTGTTGTCAATGGAAGAAGTGGTATTTAATTGCATATCAACTGCAGCTGCTCCATTATTGGCTGCAACAGGATTACTGCTCTGTGCCGGCATGCGATTAGCCGGGGCAATAGATCTGTCGGGTTCGTTTGCAAGCAATGTTTGAGCTGATGCGAGTAAAGTATTGTTGGAATTAAGAGGTGCCGCGGAAATAACGCCGGCCTCGAAATTATTAATCTCTTCTATTGTTCTTGTAGTAAGCTGTACTGCATTGATCTTTTCATCTAATCTTTCAGGCTGTGTTTTATTATTATCAGCAACCTGTGCGGGGGTTTGTGGTAAAGCGATCTTGTCAACTGTACTGTTTGTTTTGGCTATGATATTTTTTGGAGGATAATTAAAAACTGTAAAAACAGTGAGTGAAGAAATGATAAAGAGCGCAATAAGGGTTAATGCTGGCCAGGATGCATGCCCATGCAGTTCAGTACGGATATTCTCCCAGGTACTGTCTGAAGGGTACATCTTGTGCTGGCTTACCTCATCTCTGAGGAATTGCTCAAGCGCATCGTTATTGTTTGACCTGTCTTCCATAATCACTCGGCAGCTTATTTCTTAAGGGTTGCCAGCCAGTTGAAATCTTCTTTTGGTTGATCGATGATCTTTTTCCTGATCAATATTGTCTCAAGCATTGCCTTAGACCTGGTGTATTGGCTGCGGCTGGTGCTTTCTTCTATATCAAGCATTTCTCCTATTTCCCTGTGGCTAAATCCTTCAATTGCATACAAGTTTAGTACTGTTCGGTAGCCAACTGGTAATAAGCGAATGCATTCTATCACCTGTTTTGCCTGCATGATAGAAGGCATTGTTTCTTCTTTTACATACAGGTTTGTTGCGTATGCCAGGTCGATGCTTTCATTGAACTTTTTATACTTCTTTAAAAAGTTAATGCAGGTATGAACTATAATGCGCCTGATCCATCCTTCAAATACTCCCTTGTTCTGGAAAGTGTGCATTTGAGTGAACACTTTGATAAACCCTTCCTGCAACATATCTTCTGCATCTTCCCTGCTTTGAGCAAACCGGTAACATACTGATAGCATTTTGGGACTGTATTTACTATACAGTTCCCGCTGTGCGGTTGGATCATTATGTAAACAGCCTGCTATGATAGCTTGTTCTGTCATGAAGGGCAAAAAGATTTACCCTTAAATATAGGACATATTTTCGTCGTAAATGCTGCTTTGTTAATTAGTTATGTAAAAAAAATACAGCATAATTTTTATCCCTTTTAGAAGATGTTGTTAAAACAGAAATCTGGTGCAGCATTTCCCGATTGCCGCTGTCATATACCAGATTTGCAATAAAAATTTTGATTTTAGGGATTTTTCTATAATTTGCAACAACGTAACAAAAATCATTTGCTGAGAACTTCACCTATACGGAACTGTTTATCGGGCATGCTATTGTTGCTTTTTGCATTCAGTATCACGCCAAGAAAGGTATTGAGCTATATACAAAACCTGATCCTGTTTCCGGTTTTGATACACCCGTATATGGTAGTAACACAGCGGGCGCAGATAAACCATTTTCAATATATAGCCACACATTCTCAGGGGTTTCGGGAAGTATTGGAGCGACATATAATTTTTCGGATAAGTTCTCTGTGAAGGCTAATCTTTCCAGGGGTTTCCGGGCGCCGAATATTGCCGAGATCTCCGCCAATGGCGTGCATCCGGGAACTAATTTTTACCAGATAGGCAATTCAAATTTTCAGCCGGAGTTCAGTTTCCAGGAAGATATCGGGCTGGTGTATTCTTCCAGGTACGCAGTGATCGAATTGAATCTCTTCAATAATTTTATCGACAACTATATCTATAACCAGAAACTGACAGGAGTAAATGGGCAGGATTCAGTGATCGTTCCGGGAAATTCAACTTTTAAGTTTCAAGCATCGCGTGCCAGTTTGTTTGGCGGGGAGTTAAGTATTGATCTTCATCCTCTTAAATCCATTCATTTTGAAAATAGTTTATCTGCTGTTTATGCAGAGAACAAAGGTGTTATAGGGAAAGCTATCACCGATACAGAAAAATACCTGCCATTCATTCCGCCATTGCATGGCATATCTGAGATCAGGTACGATTTTGATTCAAAAGGTTTCAATATAAAACATGGGTTCATCAAACTGCAGATGGAATATTATGCCGCACAGGACAGGATCTATTCGGCATATGGAACAGAGACCACTACGCCAGGTTATACATTGTTCAATGCAGGTGTTGGCGGAAGTTTTGTAAACAAGACCGGGAAAACAGTATGTAGTGTGTACCTGGTGGCGAATAATCTTTTTGATATTGCTTATTGGGATCATCTTAGCAGGCTGAAATATTTTTATGGCGATTATCAAAACCCAGGTGCCACAGATAATGCCAAAGAGCATGGTATTTATGCGATGGGAAGGAATGTTTCTCTCAAATTAAATTTCCCCCTCAACTATAATTTAAAAAAATCATAAACTATTTTTTATGAAAACTATTTTTACCATTCTTGTATCGGCCCCGTTCATTTCTTTTTCTCAATTGATAAAAAGTAATCAGGTAGATCCATTCTCTCATGAAAAAAGGATCGTGACCCAAGATGTGCAAGTTGGGCCTGGCTTTGATTTGAAAAGGGAAACGGTAGATGAGATCGCGTACAATACAATAGACAATAAAATATTTATTGTGTTGTGGGGAGATTCGAGGACTTCCGGGCTGATTCTACAGGACGATATCGCTGTCCTGGTAACTGAAAAAGATACGATCAGTGTAAAATTTGCCGGGTTCCGCAGAAGTTCAATTTACACTTTGGATGGATATGTTATAAAGAAAGAAGATGTTGCCAAACTTTCAAAAAGCAAATTACTTGCTATCAGGAGATATACATCTACAAGCGTTTTTGAATTACCTATAAAAGAAAGATTCCAGGGTAATTTAATGAAGCTCAGTAAAGCATTACTGGAAGAAATGAATAAATGATCAGCTCACCGCGGCGGCCATCATTTTTCTTTCGCCGATCTGTTGCCTCCACATGGCATAATACAGGCCTTTCTCGGCGAGTAGTTCATGGTGGCTGCCCGTTTCAACCACCTGGCCTTTTTCAAGCACATAGATCCTATGTGCGTGCATGATGGTGCTAAGCCTGTGCGCGATCATGACAGTGATCTGTTCTTTTTCTTCAGATATCCAGCGGATGGTATTGGTGATCTCTTCTTCGGTAATAGAATCGAGTGACGAGGTTGCTTCATCAAATATCAATAAATGCGGATGGCGCAGGAGTGACCTTGCAATGGAGATACGCTGTTTTTCACCACCACTTAATTTCAACCCGCCTTCGCCGATCATTGTTTCAATTCCATTTTCTGCCCTTGATAAAAGCGATTCACAACTGGCTTTGTGCAAGGCCTGGGTTACTTCTTCATCTGTAGCGCCCGGACTTACAAATAATAAATTTTCTTTGATCGTTCCGGCAAACAGTTGTGTATCCTGGGTTACAAAACCGATCTGGTTACGCAACTGGTCAAAGTCAAGGTCATTGCCATCCACTCCATTATAAAAAATCTTTCCTTCCTGCGGACGGTATAATCCAACCAATAATTTCACCAAAGTACTTTTGCCTGCGCCGCTTGGCCCAACAAAAGCAATGGTCTCGCCTTTCTTCACATCAAAAGAAATATTCTCTAATGCTTTGAACGTGGCTGTCTGGTGTTTAAAAGAAACATTGCTGAATTCAAGTTCTTCAATAACGCCAAGGTGTGCAGGATGTGCAGGTTTAGGTTCTACTTTCTTTTCCATAAGCGCATGAAAATTATTCAGCGATGCCTGTGCTTCGCGATAACTTAGGATGATGTTCCCTATTTCCTGCATCGGCCCGAAAATGAAGAAGCTATAAAATTGAAGGGCGATAAACTGTCCTGTGGTCAATACATTGCGATAGATCAGCCATAACAAAGTAAAGGTGATCACCTGCCTGAGAAAATTCACCATTGTGCCCTGTATAAAGGCAAGAGAGCGGATACTTTTTACTTTGCGTAGCTCTAACCCCAATATTTTATAAGTGTTATTGTTGAGGCGGTTCACTTCCTGGTCGGTGAGCCCCAGGCTCTTCACGATCTCGATATTGCGAAGGCTTTCTGTTGTACTGCCAGCGAGCGCAGTTGTTTCCTTAACAATGGTTTTCTGAATGAATTTTATTTTCTTGCTCAGTAGATTTGTTACCAGCCCAATAAATAATGTGCCGCCTAAATAAACAGGCATGATGCTCCAGTGTAACTGCGTAGCATAAATAGAAACAAAGACAACACTTACCGCGATACCGAAAAATACGTTGATCACATATCCAATAAATTTTTCTGTATCTGACCTTACCTTGGTTAAAATAGAAAGTGTTTCACCGCTGCGCTGGTCTTCGAAGTCTTGGTAAGGAAGGCGCATTGAATGTTTTAATCCATCAGTAAATATCCTTGCACCAAATTTCTGTACGATCACATTCACAGTATAGTCCTGGAACGCTTTGGCAATACGGCTTATCATAGCGGTGCCTACTAACAACATCAAAAAATAAAGCAGGCCATTGATGTACTGCCCTTCTGTACGTGGAATCAGCTGTGCTTTATCTGTATATTTTGGATGATTGGCAAATAAGTCTATCAGCCGGCCCACCAGCATAGGATCAAATAAAGAAAACACCTGGTTCACAGATGCAAGGAAAAGTGCCAATAAAACAAGTGAGCGGTAAGGTTTGAGGTATTGTATTAGGATCTTCATGATAAGAAATTAGTAAGAACTTTTAAATAGCAATAATTATACATTCTTTCTGCAATATGCCAAGTTGTCCCATAGGAAACAAAAATAACAAAAAGCGGCGCTATAAAATAATAGCTGCCGCTTCTTACCGAACGAACCTCATTAATCCTCCAGTTCCACACAATAATACCCTGCTTCCTGTAAACGATTTTCAATAGAATGTGGCGATAGATTTTCAGCTTCAATGCGGAGAACTTTATCCGAATCATACAGGTCAACATTCCATCTTACCACGCCCTCAATATTTCTCATGTGCACCGATAATTTTCTTACCTGTTTATTGTCTTCTATCCTGGTTTTGAAAACAAGTATGTTCATGAACTGATCTTTTTTGTTAATAAGAGAGATATTATTCCGCTCCTGCCTGTGGTTCCTGTGGCCCACGGCCCCAGGTGCGGCATTTGTTTCTCCATTCCTGCTTCAGTTTTTCTCTTTCTTCGGGGTTCATGTTTCCCCATTTTTCGCGCATCCCATCTTTCCACCGGTTACGGCGCCCGCAATGCCCTCCAAAACCGCCAAACAATAATTTACCCAGGATAAGGATACCTAATGCCTGCCAGAAGGTGATGACTTTTACTCCGAGTACTACTACCAGCACGGCATTCCATAAACTCATGGTAATAAAACCGAATAATGCCACTGCTGCGGTTCCAAGTACCAGGAACCCAACTATTTTTTTCACCCAAAAATTTCTCATGTTATTTCTTTTAAAGATTTAGTAATTCGTTTCGCAATACCTGCAACCGTTCTCTGAGGTGCAGGACTGCATAACGTTTTCTTGATAATAATGTATTGATGGGAACGCCTGTCTCTTCCGAAATTTCTTTGAAGGGAATGCCTTCCAGTTCATTCAAAACAAAAACGCTTCTTTGTTCTTCGGGTAATTCATTTAGAGCAACATTCAATTCATCCCAAAACAAGGAGCGCAGGTATTCTGTTTCAGGATTATTACTTGCATCAAAGAACAGCTCCGGCCATTCCAGCATCTCATCGCCCGTATAAATATCATCCAGCAATTCGGGTTTGAGTTTGCGTTGTTTATCTGTGATCTTGTTCCGTGCTACGGTAAACAGCCAGGCAGTGAGCTGCTCAATAGGGCCAGTATTGCCAACCAGCTGGTAGAAAACATCCTGCAGGATATCTTCCGCATCCGCCTCATTGTTTACGCGTTTACGGATAAAGCCGCGCAGGCGTTTACTGTAATCATTGATCACCCGGGTGATATTGCTTTTCTGCTCTGCAGCCATGGTTGCTTCTAAGATAACCGCTCCATCCATCTTATTAATGGTAGACGGATGAACGAAGAGGATATTTTAAAAAATATTTTTTTGGATAGGCTGATGCAGGATACAGCAATTAAGAAGCGGAATCATTCTCAGCGGAAGCGGTTGCTGCGGGCGCCTGCATACTGCAACACTTGATACTCAGTTGGAATTTGGTATTGAGGCTGATATGGTATTCATTACCGGTTAAAATTGCCTTTGTTGCGGCATCATCCAGCATAGCGGAGGCAAGATCCGCAGCGAGGGGGATATTACTGATAATATTGGCCACACGGCCATTTCTGAACTCAATGTTGAACTTATAGCCCGCTTTGCGGCCACTCCCGGCCCTCTCAAAATCAATACGATTCAGGTCCAATGCCTGCTCTGCGGTCAATGACCGCTTGATAAGGATCCGTATAATAGGCAGGTATTTGTTCCAGATTGCAACGTACATAGGGGCGTTTTAGATGAATTCCAGCCTGTAAAGGTGCGAAATAAAAAGGGGAAATACTAATAAGTTATTTGCGTTAACTCTAGGAGGGTTTAGAACCCTCCTAGAGTTTGTGATTTTCATGAATTTTTAGAAAAATATCTTTCCCACCAAACAAGCCTAATACTTCCTCTTTTTGAAGAAAAGTGGTATCCAAAGTCAGCATAAATTGGTAGGAGCTAAATGACCATGCAGTTATTGACCCCGTAAAGCCATGATGTATGGGATTGTTATGAACATAACAGATAGATCGGCGTAGCGCCATGTCATCTTCTATTAATTTGAATTTAAAATTGGGCATGAACAAGCTTCCTCTCCTCCTGTACATTTTATTAAATGCCTGTGCGTAGCTATTGCAAAGATTGGATAAAGATTTACTGACCTTTTTTTGTAAGAATTGATACGCATCCTTTTTAGTCAATTTCCGAAGGCTTTCGAAACGTTCATCTCCTTCCACAAAATCACCCGCATCTTTGGTTCGTGCAACTATATGAAAATGATTTGGCATAAGACAATAGGCATATATTTTCATGTAAGGGCATAAATGATGTTCCATTTTTTGTAAGAAGAAAAGATAATTTTTTTCTTCGAGGAACAGGTTTTCATTACCGTTCGCATGATTGTATATATGGTAAAATTTATTTAGCTGTAGCATAAATTAGATTTTAAATAACTCTTGGAGGGTTTTAAACCCTCCAAGAGTTTGGTTTTAAACCCTCCAAGAGTTTAGCGTTTTTTAAATTAGTTTGGGTAAATAACCCTTGGAGAGTTTTAAACTCTCCAAGGGTTTAGATTACCCTACCCCGCCCATCCTTCCCTGTCCAAACTCCTGTAATGAATAGCTTCTGCCAAATGTTCGGGCTGAATTTTTTCGCTTGCCGCGAGATCAGCTATTGTCCTGGAAACTTTTAATATCCGGTCATATGCACGGGCGCTCAGGTTCAAACGTTCCATCGCTTTTTTTAATAGGGCTTCACCCGCATTATCAATTACACATATCTCGCGTAATTGTTTGCTGCTGATCTGCGCATTGGCATAGACATCGGGTTTGTCTTTGTAGCGTTCGTTCTGTATCTCTCTCGCTTTGATCACACGCTCGCGAATGGAAGCAGAATTTTCTCCCTTGTTGTTCATATTACTCAATTCACTGAAAGCAACAGGTGTTACTTCTACATGCAGGTCTATTCGATCTAATAATGGGCCTGAAATTTTATTGAGGTATTTCTGGACAGCACCGGGTGGACAAGAACAATCTTTATCAGGATGATTGTAAAAACCGCAGGGACAAGGATTCATAGAAGCGATCAACATAAAATTTGCCGGAAAATCAAGAGCCATTTTTGCACGCGAGATAGTTACCCTTCTTTCTTCCATCGGTTGGCGCATCACTTCTAAAACTGTTCGCTTGAATTCAGGAAGTTCATCAAGAAATAAAACACCATTGTGTGCAAGAGATATTTCACCTGGTTGCGGAATGCCGCCGCCACCTACCAATGCCACATCACTTATAGTGTTAAAGTAAAAGTTAATATTAGAAAGGATTCTAACTCTTTTTATATCAGAGGTGCTTCTAAAATTGAAGTTTGAATTAGGGAGGGTAACTATATTATAATAATACCCAAGAACTCAATTGACTTGCTACTTTGATTTTGATTTGCTACTTTGAGAAGAAAATGTGAAGTATAAATTTCATTCATTCAGAAATGCTGAAGTTATTTTAAAACAACCTGAATTTATAATTCAATACAAAGAACTTTGTGATATTATAGATTCTATATCTGAGGATGAGTTAATCTCTACACATAATTCTTATGGTTTAGACGATATCGAACGAACTCCTAAAAGTATTTCGGTTGCAATAAATAAGTTATTAAAACAAAGATTTTCTGATTTAGATTGGTCGATTGAGTCTGCCATTTTTCAAGATGCCAACTATCTTGGTGATACTTGGAGATTGGATTTTGCGAAAAAAGATATATCAATTGAAGTTGGATTTAATCATGGTTCAGTAATTGCTTGGAATTTAATAAAGCCAGTCCTTGCATCAGAATTAAATCATGTTGAGAAAGCAATTCAAACCCAAATTGGAGTAATTATCACGGCCACAGAGGAACTACGGATTAAGGGCGGGTTTGACCCTGCTATCGGTGTTTATGAAAAATACTTAGACTATTTGAAACCATTAAGAAACCTTTTAACATCCCCATTATTGATAATTGGTCTTGAGGCTCCTGAAACATTTGAAATTGATGTGGTTCAGTATGCCGCAAGAAAGAAAATTGGTGTTGTGAAAATGAAATAGTTATTTCATTATCTTAAAAAGTTCAATACCAATTTTTTCAACAACTCCGATAACAAGAGCATTCCCCATTAGAAAAGCTCTTTTTGTATCATTAACAATTTCGTTAAATGTGTGATTGTCGGGGAACATATTTAATCTTTCAAGTTCAATAGGTTTTAGTCTTCTTAAACCATGTTTTGTAGAAATTACATGTTTAAATCTTGATGCAGCGTTACCACCTTCACCTGTTATAATAGTCCTTGAGGGTTTATTAAGTGCGTCGGGGAATATCATCCCCCCTTCGGCATAATTGTATTCAAATCCATTTGC
>CAISDV010000013.1 GCA_903884185.1 uncultured Chitinophagaceae bacterium
TCAAACTATAAAACGATATTGGAAACGGTGTGCAACAAATCCAGAGTATATAATGTGCAAGAAACTTGTGATGCGTGAGATTGAAAGCATTCTATGCTATGAACGTGATGTATGCGAGAGCAATAAGTGCAAAGAGGTAAACGATACCAGACCCGAGTGATGTGTGGTTAGGATCGTTCGCCTTTGATGAATTTATAAAAGACATGATCGAGTATGCGAGGAGAAAAATAACTACAAGTGTGGAAATAATCTTGAGCATATTTTCTTTCATTTTAATATACCATGACAAAACTTTCGGATGCCCTGGATGAAACCGCATTAGAAATATTGGAATCCGAAATTTTGAACAGCATCCACAGTATACAAACTACACAATGTAACACGCCATATGATGTGATAGATGCAGTAAAGAAAGAGGTGTTTAGAGTGGATCCACTTGACCCGAAGGATTTTGTATATCGTGTTATTCAGCAATTACCTGACTATCACAGGGGTTTGATTGAGGACCCCCTGTGTTTTGTTTTTTCAGATCCCCCGTCTCCGAAAAGAATTGAGCAAGTCTCCATTATTCGCCGCATTTTCTGCGGATGGGGCGGAGCTAAGGGCCAGGAATAATATAGCCATGCCTATAACAATCATGCAAAGTGAACGTATCCACTGAGTAGCCTGATACGTCTTTGTACCCTTACCTTTTACGTTTATTATACTAGTTATAGCTTCTGTAACAAGAAAAAGGGTCGCAATTGCAAAAATTCCCTTGTACACCATCTCTGGCTGCATCATTTATAATTAAAAAATATTTGTTTTGATATAGAAATGGAATTCATACTTTTGTATCCTCGAGGAAAAATGTTGTTTATAGAAATTGTGTGTGATAAATACATTCATTGGCAGCCGAGAACAGACGAAGAACTCACTGTAAAAGTAAACGAATTAGTTCCGATTGTTGCGGAACTTAAAGAATATTGTATGACTCGTGGGCTCAATCAAACCGTAATCGTAAATTTTGAAAAGGCGATTCATTTCGAAAAGGTAAATTTCTTACTGGCTGCTAAAATGGTAAGTAAGCTTTCAGAAATTTTTCCTGATACACTCTTGAAAAAAATCGAGTTTCATCACGTGTCACCTGTCTTAAAAACTATATATGACACTGTAAAGGGAGTTCTTCCAAGGAGAATAAAGGATGTCATCTCAATTATATCTACTCAATAGGTATATGTGTGCGTATTCTCACACTGAGCTGGGTCTACTCAGGTCATGGAAAGAAAAGGCGGGTGGGTGGAGATGGCTTCATTACCACTCTATGCACCACTATAA
This sequence comes from uncultured Chitinophagaceae bacterium, assembly GCA_903884185.1. GTDB lineage: Bacteria > Bacteroidota > Bacteroidia > Chitinophagales > Chitinophagaceae > CAISDV01. The sequence continues at coordinate 1,318 of CAISDV010000013.1, forward strand.
AAAGGTAAATGCTAGATATACATATTCGAGTATATTTTTGAGTACGCTCGCAGGAGCTGGCGGGTTTTCAACTGCAGGTGGAACATCTACGCACGACACGACAATAATGGGAAAGGTTCAATTTTATATGGGATATGTCATCGGTGGTACGAATGTCATAATAGGCCTTATAAACAGTTTCATGCGGTTCGGAAAAGCCGCCGAGAAGACAGAGTTACACGCGAGTGCTGCCATGCAATACGCAATGCTGTACAGAATGATTGAAACTGAGCTCAGTCTCACAGATGATCACAGACAAGATAACCTCATTCAAACTGTGCGCCAAGAAATGGACCGCCTCCTCTCTCAATCACCGTCTGTGCCGCAAAAAATTGTAGATTCCTTTAATAGAACATTTCCTGATGCTGAAAATAAACCAGATGTTTGTAATGGACTCGGTGGCGAAAAAATAACTTCGCTTCCAAGTGAGATTTTAACCCGTATGATGGGAACACCAAGCGGAACACCAAAAGCAAGAAAAGATTCGGTACTTGACGAAGGTAAAATATATTCTCTCATTACAGTATAAATGCCCCTTTTAAAAACAACCGCATATAGATTAGCCGAAAAGACATACTTAAACGAGCTTACAAAAATGTATAATATGGTTAAAAAAAGTAAGGACATAACACAAAAAGAAAAGACAAACAAACTAAATAATTTAAAAAGGGTATATACAAAAATAATAAGACAAAGTGGGTCAAAGTATATACCAAATAATAATTTTCTAATTAATTTGTAATCACGTAGACAACCTGTGTCTGCTGGAACCCGTTAAATGTCGAGGCGGCTGCAGTCGTGTACGCTCCGAACGTTTCGATGTAGCACCATTCACCAATTGCCAATTCAGGCAACATGACATCATCCGAAATCTTATCTATCGAATCACACGTTGGACCGAATATAACTGATTTGTATCTCGGTCCGTTTCGCTCGTTAAATGGACACACTTCTGGTATCGCGTGATCAAAATATATACAATTGAACGAGCCGTATACTCCATCATTCAGGTAATACACAAATTCATTTTCGCTCATTTTCTTCTTACCTATGACATTCACAACGAGCGTATGTGAATTATTCACCATGAACCTTCCGGGCTCAGCCATCCATTTTATGTCTCCGTATTCTGATGTGTACTTATTTACTATACCAGCAATTGATTCGAATGTTGAATCCTCAAACCCTCCCCCGATATCGATAATATGAGCAGAAAATCCCATATCGGTACACTTGTCAATGACAACCTTTGCATTTTCAATCGCCTCTGCGTATTTCGAAGGGTCTGTACACCCTGATCCGACGTGAAACGATACACCGACTATCTTAAGCGACAGGGTTTTTGCGA
>CAISDV010000014.1 GCA_903884185.1 uncultured Chitinophagaceae bacterium
ATATGTGAGAGACAGTGAAATATTAGCAGAACTGTACCATCACTGTTTTGCATATTTCCATGGACATGAATTTGGGGGAACTAACCCAACTATGCTAAAAGCCATGGCTTATGGATGTGCTATATTGGCCTTAGATACACGTTTCAATAAAGAAATGTTATCCGAAGGTGCTTATGGACTCTTTTTTGAGAAAAACAGTATTTCTATTGCCTCTTTGATCCAACAGGTAGAAAGGCAGGAAAGCGAATTAGATGGATTGAGGAACCGATCCAGGGATGGATTAACTGAAAAATATAACTGGGATCATGTCACCAGGAAGTATATTTTAGTGATGAATGAATTAATAGCAGAAAAGTAACAAGTTCTGAGTGTATGGCCAAATCTTACAACCGGTATACAACCATCAGGTACATTATTGATGCCCCGATCATAGGCATCACCTACTTTTTTGCTTTCAATATAACTTCTGCCAAAAGCCTGTTCCTGGCACCTTCTTACAGCAATTTTTTTTTCCCGTTAATTGCACTTGCGGGATGGTATATCGCTGCCTCGTTTACAAGGTTATATGCAGACAGAAGGTCGAATAAATATTCTGAAGAGATTGTTTTCATCATTTATACCATTTTTCTCTTTACAATACTGATGAGTTCTGTATCTTTTTTCTTAGGCGATTTTTTTCAGTTCAGCCGCTACTTTTTCCTGGTTTTTATGGGGGCTCTCTTTGTTCTTCTTTTTTTTACCAAATATCTCATCAGGAAATATGTACATGCCGCCATCTACCAGGGTAAACTCTTCGATAATATTATTATAGTTGGTTCTACGCAATCGGCACTGGATTTGTATGAAACCATCAATAAATATTATTATTATGGATATAAATGCATTGGTTTTCTTGATAATAGCATTTCAAAGCTAAATGGCTGTACTTACATGGGCAAGGTCAAAAACCTGGAAACTGTATTAAAGCAACAAAATGTTGATGAAGTGGTGATCGCCTTGCCCAATTCGCAAAGTGTGGAAACACAGCATTGCATACAGGTTTGTGATTATTATTCAACACGCGTTCGAATCATTCCTGATTTCGACCAATATGCCTCTTCTTCTATCCAGGTAAATAATATAGGCCTTGTTCCCGTGATCAACGTAAGGGCACTTCCATTAGATAAAAAAGAGAATAAAGTATTGAAACGGCTCTTTGATATTATTTTTTCTTTACTGTTTTTTATATTGATGGGTTGGTGGTTGCTACCATTGATCGCTTTGGTAATAAGGATCACCTCAAAAGGGCCTGTTATATTCAAACAGGAAAGATGGGGATTGAATAATGAAAAGATCGCCTGCTATAAATTCAGGACCATGATGGCAGACAGTTCGGATACAGATGATAATGGGCATTATCATCAGGCTACACGTGGTGATGCCCGTATTACAAAATTTGGGGCCTATCTCAGAAAGACAAATATGGATGAACTTCCTCAATTCTGGAATGTATTATGGGGCAATATGTCTGTGGTAGGGCCCAGGCCACACCCCACCCCTCTCAATATTGAATCCATACACACAGTTGATAATTATATGCTTCGTCATGTGATCAGGCCCGGCATAACAGGCTGGGCTCAGGTAAATGGCTGCAGGGGCGAAACCAGGATGCCCGGTTCTATGCAACAAAGGGTTAACTTTGACCTTTATTATATTCACAGGTGGACATTCTGGCTCGATAACCAGATCATTCTTCAAACCGTTATCAATATTATCAGAGGCGACCAAAATGCGTATTAAGACCATTCAAAAAAATTTCGTTGTATTAGGTGCCGCACTCGTTTTCACAGAAGCGAATGCGCAAATGGTATATGAGAATTACAGGAACGAGATATATAATTATTTATACCGGATGGCGCAGAAAGGCATGGTTGAATTTGATGATATCACCAGGCCTGTGACCCGCACCCATATTTTACATGGCCTCAATACCCTCAATGCCCACCGCAATGATCTTTCAGTAACAGAAAAAAAAGAACTCGATTTTTATCTGAAAGAATATCAAAATACCGTAACAACTGATTCTACTGTTGTTCAAATACTGAAAAAAGATGAGAATGAGCGTTGGCGTATGTTTAGTGCAAAAAATAATGAGATAAGTATTCATGCAGATCCCCTTATGCAAGTAGGTGCTGTTTCGGGTAGTGGCAGAAGTTATTTTCATCGCGGCCTGGGCTTACAATTCTGGGGACAAATAGGCAAGCATATTGGATTCCAGTTTTATGCAAATGACATCACTGAAAATGGTACCGGGATCGACAGCCCTTTCACGCGAAAATCCGATCCGGGATATGTGTTGCTTAGTGATTCCTCTAATCATAAATCTTTGAATTACAGTGATATAAGAGCAAGTATAGGCTATCAATGGAAGAATGGTTCTGTGAGCATTGGGCAGGACTATTTATTATGGGGATATGGGGAAAATGGCCGTATGGTATTATCAGACCGTTCCCCGGCATACCCGTATATTAGGCTCGATTATCGCCCTTTTCGCTGGATGAAGTTTCAATATGCACACGCCTGGCTTAACTCAGATATAATAGATTCGGCCCGCATGTATAGCTACCCCACATCTACATATGGAGGCAACAGGAACATTTATGTTCCAAAATTTATGGCTACTCATTCTGTTACTATTACACCTTCAAAGGGATGGGATCTAAGCCTTGGGGAATCCATGATATACAGCGATCAATTGGATATTGGTTACCTGATCCCCATCATGTTTTTTAAAATATACGACAACATAAGAAGCAGTAATAATATTAATGCCGGAAGCAATGGGCAATTCTTTTTCCAGGTAAGTGCAAGAAATGTTCTCAAAAAAACACATCTCTACTCTACACTTTTTATTGATGAAATCAAGATCACTGATATATTTGATCCCGTTAAAAGCCGTAACCAGCTTGGATTTAACATCGGCGCATCTGTTACCGATGTGCTGATCCCATACCTAACATTAGATGCCGAATACACAAGGGTAAATCCTTTTGTATATGC
>CAISDV010000015.1 GCA_903884185.1 uncultured Chitinophagaceae bacterium
ATGCTCCTATGGAGCTTCTAACCCTAATCCAGTAAATCAAAATCGTGAAATGTGTTTATGTGATTTTTATTTGCGCGGCTCTGTAAGAGCCACCTGTCTCTAGAGAAGAAAATCAGATTGGAGCCGGGCTCCATAGGAGCCTCCTGATATGTAATAAATAATCCCGGTAAAATTGGTTCAAAAGAAAAATCCCTTTTCGATATTCATCGAAAAGGGATCTCTTATGAAACTAGTTGATCTATTTTTTCACTTTGAATTCAACCCTTCTGTTTTCTGTTCTGCCTTTGTCGGTTTTATTATCAGCAATTGGCTGGTCAAAACCATAACCTGTTGCTGTGAGACTGCTGGCGTTTACGCCTTTCTTAACAAGAAAATCTTTCACAGCATCTGCTCTTTTCTGTGATAATTTTTTATTCAATTCAGCAGTACCTACATTATCTGTATGCCCATCGATCAGGATATTCAATGTTGGGTGATCAGCAAGGATCTTAGCGCCTTTATCTAATTCAGCGATAGCTATTTTGGTCAACACAGCGCTTCCGGTAACAAATTGAACATTCTTTGCTTCAAATGCGAAGTCTTTCATTTCAGGGCAGCCGTTATTTGCACGCGTACCTTTCTCTGTAGGGCATTTATCTTCTTCATCATTTACACCATCTCCATCTGTATCGGGTACTGGACAACCCTGGTAACGCGCTACACCCGGAACATCAGGGCATTTGTCCTCTTCATCATTGATACCATCATGGTCTCTGTCAGGAACCGGGCAACCATTATACTTGGCAAGTCCTTTAACAGTAGGGCATTTGTCATTTTCATCATTGATACCATCACCATCTGTATCCGGTACAGGGCAGCCATCATATTTTGCAGTTCCTGGCACTGTTGGGCATTTGTCTTTGCTGTCAACAATACCATCACCATCTGTATCTTTTTCAGCTTCTGGTGCAGGCGGTGGTGGTGGTGGCGCTGCCAATACTACTGGTTCTTTCTTATCAGATAAAGGAGAAGCAATACCAATAGCATATTGGAAATTATAATTGGCAAGGTCAGTGATCCTTACGCGATAGGTACCTTCCATATGAATGAATGAACCTTCACCCAGCCTGAATTGCAGTCCTCCGCCAATGGGAGCATACGTTGCTAAATAAGTACCATTGTAGAGTGATGCACCCGCTCCAAGAATAAAATAAGGAACGAAGAAATGATTATCGGTCAGAAGTTTGAAATGGATATTTGCATCGGCCTCCAGTAAAAATTTATCTCCAACAGGGCTGGTTTTACCACTTACTGCCAGAAAAGGATAGTGCACAAATGATCCACTAAGCCCTGTAGCAAAATCAAGATTATTGGTCAGTCCTTTTGAATATTGTACCTGCACACCTGAATACATATCTCCGAGTTTTGTCCAGTTGCTTGATGCCAATACCGTTCCCAGTGAATTGGTATATATATTGTCAGGTGTCTTAAAGTCCTTAAAAAAGAAATTAACACTTAAGGTTGGCACTTTCTTAAAATCGGTAGTAGACTGGCTAAAAGCCATTACTGCCAATACAAGAGCCATGAAAGACAAAATGATTTTCTTCATACGGAGTTTTTTAAAGTTCGACAAAAATACAGGGTGAATCTCATTTTATGAAAATTAAGATTTCTTTAGCAATTTGCCTTTATTATTTAGTTATCAGTCAAATAGTTAACCCCGAAATTCACCTCTTTTTTGAGGGTGTTTATTTGACCGGTAACGGCAGATTTCCGGGCGAAAAATAGACAATCGTTTTGAATAAGTATGCAATTAGATGGAATGATTTGTACACATAGCCTGAAGTAGCTCTTAAATGGGTTAGAAATCCCTTGCTAATTAAGCATTTACATGAATTTTTTGATCTTTTCTTCCCCCGTAATATCGCCTTCGCTTCGTACCTGCACCTGGATACTGCTGATCCATTCTGAACAGCCTAATGAGTACAAGTGCTCGTTCACCTCTTCTATCACTTGCATCACTTCGGCATAAGTTCCTTCCAAGACCGTTGTAAACGGCCCGATCTCATGTTTGATACCCGATCTTTGAATGGCCGCAATAGCCTCATCAACCCATTCATAAGGGTGCTTGTCGGTAACAACAGGCAGTATTTGAATAGAGGCATTGACAATATAGTTGTGCATAGAAATTATTTGAAGTTTATTGGCCGATATCCTGGACTTGTATCACCGCATCTATATTGATCACACCAAAGACATGAGGGAATTCTTCATTAACTGATGGAGAGAATTCGAACTTTAATTCATGCGTTAACTTAGCTGGATCGATCACCAGTTTTACCAATCCTGTTTTGTCTGCAAAATATCTTTCAAGCACCGGCCCTACCTGTTCTTCTTTGCTGCAATGAATAAATCCTTCTGCCTGTAATGAGGGCGCTTCATAATATCCTTTTTGTTGGGTCAGTTCCCATTCTGCAGCAGTTGTAACATGATAGATGGGGCTCATAAGCAAGTTAAAGTATCCTGTTTACTTTTTGTTCCAGCATCAACAGGTCGGCAAGCACCATAGCTGTTACTGCTTCCAATACTACAGGCACGCGCAATGCAATGCAAAGGTCGTGGCGGCCTTTCACGGAAAAACTTTCCACTTTATTGGTATCTGTATTTAATGTCTGCTGTTCTTTTGGGGTTGAGGAAGTAGGTTTCACTGCAATCCGGAAGACGAGTTCATTTCCATTTGTTAATCCGCCAACAACACCACCTGCATGATTGGTCCTTGTTTTACCCGATGCATCCAATATGGCATCATTGTGTTCGCTGCCAAACATTTTTGCGGCGGCAAAGCCAGTTCCAAATTCAATAGCACGGATAGCAGGGATGGAAAATACTGCATGACTGATCAATGATTCTGCCGAATCAAAAAATGGTTCACCTAATCCAATCGGCAATCCGCTTGTACGGCATTCAATGATGCCCCCAATTGAGTCTTTTGCATCGATGGCTTTCTGTAAACCTTTTTCAATATCAGTTTCACCTCCAATCTCAAGAATAGATGCCTTTACAGATATATTATTCAATAACTTTTTTGAGATAACACCTACTGCAACCAATACAACTGTCAATCTTCCGCTGAAATGCCCGCCACCTCTATGATCTTCATGGCCACCAAATTTTTTATGTGCTACAAAGTCTGCATGACCGGGGCGGGGCACTGCCTTTATCTTTTCATAATCAGCGCTGCGTGTATTATTATTTTCGAAGATGATCATTAATGGTGCACCAGTTGTCTTGCCATTAAATAATCCTGATTTAAAAATGGGAAGGTCAGATTCCTGCCTGGGAGTAGTGCCTTTTTGTATGCCGCCTTTTCTTCTTTCTATATCAACTAAAAAATCATCCACGCTTAATGGAAGTCCTGCCGGGCAGCCATCAATACACAAGCCCACGCTTTCTCCATGCGATTCGCCGAAGATGTGTACACGAAATATGCGGCCAAATGAATTCAAAATGATACAGTTTAATTGTTTAAAGATACAAAAGCGCCCAATGACATGATATGTTCATAAAATTCAGGATAAGATTTGTTCACCGCCTGTGCTTCTTCGATGACTGTTTCTCCATTTGCTTTTAATCCAGCCACAGCACAAGCCATCGCAATCCGGTGATCGTGGTGTGAATGAACATGAGAGCCTTTCACGCCTTTTCCGCCTTTCACCAGCATCAGGTTATCCTGCAAAACGATCTCCACTCCCATCTTTCCAAATTCTTCCTGTAAAGTAATGGCCCGGTTACTTTCTTTATGCTGAAGCCGGCTCACGCCTTCGATGACAGTTGTTCCTTCGCAATAAGCAGCCAATGCTACCAATGGCGGGAAAAGGTCGGGGCAATCATCTGCATTAAAATGAAAAGCTTTTAATGATGCAGCACCTACTTCAATTTGTTTTTCCTGGATAGATAATATACAACCACAATCCATCAATGCCTGCAATACAGCTTTGTCCGCCTGCGATGAAGAAATATCCAATCCTTTCACAATAATATTTCCTGCAATAGCACCTGCTACCAATAAAAATGCAGCGCCACTCCAATCTCCTTCAACAGTGTAATTGATGGCTGTATTATTTGACTGATGAACATTACCATTAAAATAAAATTCTTCGTAATTCTTATTCTCAGGCAATTTCAAACCAAAATCTTTCATCACTTTTAATGTGAGGTCGATATAAGGTTTGCTTTTCAATCCATTTACTTTAATAGAAACATTATTTGCATCCGCTGCAGCATATGCCATCAATAAACCTGTCAAAAATTGAGAACTGAGTGATCCATCAATAGTGATATTTTTTGGCTCAAGGGGGCCTTGCACCTGCAAGGGAAGTTTGCCATTATTTGATCTCACCTTCACTCCCAATTGCGGCAGCACTTCATCAAAAAAATCCATGGGCCTGCTTAATAAACTTCCTTTTCCATTAATCGTGATCGCTTCCTTACTTAAAGCGGCGAGTGGAGTAAACATTCGGATACCAAGCCCGCTCTCGCCACAATTCATTTCGGCGCCAGCATTAATATTAACTCCTTCACTACTTATCACTACTTTATCCACTTCATTTACATACCTCGCCCCTAATTGACTGATCACATCCAGCGCAGCTTTATTATCATCCGACTCACCGGGATCATTGATCGTGCTTTCGCCATTTCTTACCAAAGCCGCTGCACAAGCACGTTGCATGGAGCTCTTTGATACCGGTGCATGAACAATGCCTGATAATTGTGAGGGTTGTACCGTTGCTCTCATATCTCCGCACGGGGCTTTACAGGTTCATAATAATTTTCTCCATTTCGCTCATAGGTATCTGCTGGATGATGCCCTGCCCTATTTTTTTCAGTAGAATATAATTGATCTCTTTTTTTACACGCTTCTTATCCATCTTCAATACACCAAATACTTTTTGTTTGTTGAAGGAAGCATAAGTAGGCAGCCCATATTGTTCCAGTACTTTAACAATGCTTCCTGTTTGTTTAAATCCGGATAATTGTTCCGACACATGCGACGCATACACCATTCCAATGGATATTGCCTGTCCGTGCGAAAGCTCATACTGATTTTCCAATGCATGCCCAAGTGTGTGGCCGAAATTCAATAAACGCCTTTCTCCTTTTTCAAACTCATCTGCCTGCACCACTTTTATTTTTAACCGGGCATTGCGTTGCACCAGTTCACAGATCGCTTTCTTCTTGCTTTGGTAATATTTAATTGAGTTTGATTGCAACTCTTTAAACATCTCTGCATCTTTGATACAAGCATGTTTAATGATCTCAGCAAAACCGTTTTGCCATTCAGATTCGGGCAGGGTATTGACGAAGATCATATCGTGTAAGATGAAAGAAGGTTGCGTAGTGTTTCCAACAATATTTTTATAGACACCTACATCAATTCCATTTTTACCCCCAATAGATGCATCTACCAATGCGAGTAAAGTAGTAGGAATAAAACCAAACCGGATACCGCGCATATATACGCTGGCAACATATCCTGTCATATCTGTGATCACACCGCCACCAATACCAACAAGTATCGTCTGTCTATCGGCCTCGAATGCGATCAGTTGTTCAATGATCGAATCAACAGTAGCCTGTACTTTATATTCTTCTCCTGCTTTTAAAATGATGGCCCTGAAATTCCTGAAACGTTTGCTATGTGCATTAAAAACATTCTCGTCTGTAATGACAATAGCATTCTTTATATCAATGATCTCTTTCAAATGACTGATGCCATTCGCGAAATAGAGATCGGTAGAGGACCTGGAGAAATGAAAGGTTTGTTTTTTCATAACAGCAGTGTTCTTTCCTGGATCAGGAATTCATGACCTTGTTCTGGTGGCTGATACTTTCCATGTGCACTGCATCAAAATATTTGGTGATGAATTCTTTGCTCAGCCCCAGTTTCTCGCCTTTTGCAAAAGCCCTTTCCAGGATTGCGTTCCAGCGGTTGGTTTGAAGGATGGTGATATTATTATCTTTTTTATACTGGCCGATCTTGTCTGCCACTTTCATACGCTGGCTGAGTATCTGCATCAGTTCGTCATCCAACTGGTTGATCTGCTGGCGCATCTTTTCCATATTGGCATGCAACTCTTCAGAATCAATATCTTCTTTACGCCAGATGATGGAGCCGAGCATTTCACCCAAACGTTCAGGAGTGATTTGTTGTTTAGCATCGCTCCATGCATTATCAGGATCAATATGACTTTCAATGATCAAGCCATCAAAGTCAAGGTCAATGGCTTTCTGCGCTACATCCTGTAAAATATCACGACGGCCTGAAATATGTGAAGGGTCATTGATCATCATCATATCTGGGTGTCTCCTTTTCATTTCAATAGCCAAATGCCACATTGGTGCATTGCGGTATTCTGTATTTCCATAAGAACTAAAACCGCGATGGATCAATCCAATATTTTTAATACCTGCTTTTGCTACACGTTCAACAGCACCGATCCACAATTCAAGGTCAGGGTTAATAGGATTTTTGATCAAAACAGGAACATCCACACCTCGCAAAGCATCTGCCACTTCCTGTACGCTGAAGGGGTTTACGGTAGTACGTGCACCGATCCATAATACATCCACACCAAAATGCAGCGCATCTTCCACTTGTTTACCTGTCGCTACTTCCACGGTCAATGGCAGCCCTGAAATTTCTTTTGCTTTCTGTAACCAGGGAAGGCCTTTGGTGCCAATGCCTTCAAAGTTTCCAGGACGGGTACGTGGTTTCCAGATACCGGCACGCATCATATCTACTTTACCTGTAGCTGCCAGGCGGATAGCCGTTTCCAATACCTGTGTTTCAGTTTCAGCGCTGCAAGGGCCACTGATAATTAGCGGGCGCTTTGCCCATACTTCACTGATCGGTTTTTTCTTTTGCTCGATTGTCGATTCCATGGTTAATAGTTATAAAAAGTTCATGTTAACGTATCATGTACGATGTAAGATGTCGGATGTACGATGTACGATGTTCCCACATCTAACATCTTACATCTAAAATCGTACATAGTATTATCTCGAATTAGCATCATTCATCCTGATCCTTCTGCCTCGGTAATTTTTACCATCCAGCGATTTGATCATTTGATTAGACACTTTGCTTTCCACTTCTACCCAACTGTTCATTTCTTTCATGTCGATCCTGCCAAGAATTTCTTTGCGCAGATCGCTCATGTCTAAAATAAATTGGAGGAAGCTCGCTTTATAAAAACCATCTTTTGTTCCGAGGTTGATGAATAGCCTTGTGTAATCACCTCCGCCCGAATGTTGCGCTCCCCTGTTGTCTGCACCCCTGCGTCTTGCCTGGTCAGGCATATCACGATCACGTCCAACATCTTTTCTTTCGCGGCGGTTATCACGCATATTCAGGTCTTCAGAGTTCTCATAATATTTTAAGAACCTGTCAAACTCCATGGCTGCTACCCTTGTTAATACTTCTTCTTTTGTTACATCTGCAAACTTTTCCTGCAGCATTGGAAGGTAAGTTTCGTAATCACCGTGACTGATATCTGTCTGCAATAGCTTATCCATGACACCATGGAATTGTTTGCGGCAAACATCTTTACCACTTGGTATCTCCAGTTTATGAAAAGGAACCTTCACCATTTTTTCTATCTGGCGAAGTTTGAATGTTTCCTTGCTGTGTACAATACTCATGCAGATACCTGTATTGCCTGCGCGGCCTGTACGCCCGCTTCTATGTGTGTACACTTCGGTATCATCGGGTAATTCGTAATTAATGACATGCGTGATGTCTTTCACATCAATACCACGCGCAGCCACATCTGTTGCAACCAATAATTGTAATGTTCTTTCGCGGAATTCACCCATTACTTTATCACGCTGTTGTTGGGTAAGGTCGCCGTGCAGTGCATCAATATCATAACCATCACGCGTTAATTTCTCTGCAATGTTTTGTGCATCTATTTTGGTACGTGTAAAAACAATACCATAAATACCGGGATTAAAATCGATCAGTCTTTTTAATGCTTCATAACGGTGATGTGCATTCACAACAAAATACTGGTGGTCTGTATTTTTGTTGGCGGTATTCATTTGCCCAACCGTTATTTCAAAAGGTGTTTTCATGTAGCGCTTGCTCACCCTGCGTATTTCGGCAGGCATGGTAGCGCTGAACAGCCAGGTGCTTTCTCTTTGTGGTGTGTTTTGCAGGATGAATTCAATATCATCTTTAAAACCCATGTTCAGCATTTCATCTGCTTCATCGAGTACCACATATTTTATTTCTGCCAGGTTGATCGCTTTGCGTTCTATCAGGTCTATCAGTCTTCCCGGTGTTGCAACAATGATCTGTACACCACGTTTCAGATCGCGTATCTGCAAACCGATACTTGCACCGCCGTAGACTGCAACCACGCTCATACCCGGAATGAATTTTTTGAACAGTTCTATCTCTGTAACGATCTGCATACAAAGTTCCCTTGTTGGGCAAACAACCAATGCCTGCGGGTGTTTTTTTGCTGCTTCCACTAATTGCAATAACGGGAGGCCAAATGCGGCAGTTTTTCCTGTACCGGTCTGTGCCAGCCCGATCAGGTCTTTTGTACCGCTTAACAACACAGGTATTGCCTGCTCCTGGATGGCGGTGGGGTTCACATAGCCCAATGCATCAGTAGCCTGTATCAATCTTGCGTCTAATCCTAACTCACTAAAGGTTTTCATGTATTTCTAAAATTTGCCGCAAAGGTAACTTTTTATTGCTAACCCTTGGAGGGTTTGTTAGCCCTCCAAGGGTTCTTTTTATTTAAAAGTTATCGTTCTAACGAACCCTTGGAAGGTTTTTAACCTTTCAAGTGCTTTAAAACCCTTGGAGAGTTTAAACTCTCCAAGGGTTCGTAATTATTTAATGATCTTACTGATCTTATTCGCGTTCACCATCAGTTCATCCAAATACTCCATATTCTCTTTTTCCAATGCGCTTTTGAATTTCCTTAACTGGGAAATATGCTCATTCAAAACGTCCAGCACATTTTCCCTGTTTTGCATAAATATTGGCGCCCACATGGCAGGGTTACTTTTTGCCAGGCGCACAGTGCTTTCAAAACCTCCACCTGCCAGTTCAAATATTTTATCTCCTTCTTTTTCTTTTTCGAGAACAGTGTTGGCGAGGGCAAAAGAAGTGATATGTGAGATATGGCTCACATATGCTGCATGCATATCATGGCTGGCTGCTTCCATATAAATAATATGCATTCCCAGTTCACGGTATAATTTCTCCATGATCTCCACGGCATCCACATCACTCTTTTCTTTTTCACAGATTACACATGCCCTACCTGCAAATGCATCTTTCACAGCAGCTTCGGGGCCGCTATATTCTGTTCCCCACATGGGGTGGGTTGCAACAAATCTTTTGCGCATGGGGTGATCAGATAATGCATCACACAATGCAAATTTTGTAGAACCTGCATCCGCAACAATTTGTTTATCGTTCACCAATCCCATGATCTTCTGCATCACTGGTATTGTTGAATCAACAGGTATGGCCACATAAATAAGATCACTTTTCGCAACAGCTTCTTCGAGTGGAAGCGCTTCATCAATAAAACCCAGTTCCAATGCTTTTTTTATGCTGGCTTCGGTACGACTGACACCAATAATATTCTTTGCAAAGCCTTTTTGTTTTAACGCGATGGCAAAAGAACCGCTGATCAGTCCTACTCCAACTATGGTAACATTATTAAACATTTTGATTGTTTTATAAGTTTAAAGGCTCCAAAGGTTTAGGAAATTTAAGAGGTTTAAGAAGTCGCGTTTAACCTTTGGAGCCTTTTAAACATCTTGAATTTTAAAAATATTTTTTATCCTTCCTATCGCATCTTCAAACCGTTCGATACTTCCACATAAACTCACGCGGATATATTTATCGCCTGCCGTTCCAAATATTCCGCCGGGCGTGATGAACACATTGGCGTTGTATAAAATATCATCACTTAATTCAAATCCAGTTTTATACTTGGCGGGGATCTTTGCCCATACAAACAAGCCCGACTGGTTTTTTGAGAAATCACATTTTAATAACTCAAGCAATTCAAAAACTTTTACCCTTCTTTCGTTGTATATTTTATTAACGCTGTCGTGCCAGTCTTTCCCCAGCCCCAAAGCCTTTGCCGCAGCCAGTTGTACCGGAAGAAACATACCGCTGTCCATATTGCTTTTGAAACGAATTACCTGGTCGATGATTTCCTTCGCACCGCATAACATACCTACTCTCCATCCCGCCATATTATGCGATTTGCTGAGCGAGTTCAATTCTACTGCTACTTCTTTCGCTCCCTCCACACTTAATAAACTCATGGGCGAATCATTCAAAATAAAACTATAAGGATTATCGTGGCAGATAAGTATGTGATGTTTTTTACCAAACGCAATAATTTTCTCATACAATTCTTTTGAAGGCAATTGCCCGGTAGGCATCTGAGTATAATTCACCCACATCAATTTCACTTTGCTGAGCCCTCTTTTTTCAAGCGCAGCAAAATCAGGTTCCCAGTTATTCTCTTCAGATAATTCATAATCAATACAAGTACCACCCGCCAGTTTTACTGCACTCCGGTAAGTAGGGTAACCGGGATTAGGTACCAGCACCTCATCCCCCTCATTCAAATAACTCATACAGATATGCATGATGCCTTCCTTGCTGCCGATCAGTGGCAATATTTCCGTATCGGCATTCAATACAACACCATACCATTTTGCATACCAATCACTGATAGCTTTACGCAAAATGGGAGAACCTTTATAATTCTGGTAGGCGTGCACATTGGGCTTGGCGCTTTCTTCCTGCAATGTTTTGATCACATCGGGATGCGGTGGCAGGTCAGGGCTCCCAATGCCAAGATTGATTATATTCTTACCTTGTTTATTCAGTTCATCTATCTCACGCAGTTTCTGCGAGAAATAATATTCGCCGATCCCTTCCAGCCTGTTTGCTCCTGTGATTGATGGGTTCATCAGTTTGCTTTTTTACCGTTTTTATATACGCCGTATATTTTTATTCGTGTGGTCACTGCTTTCATTTGTTCTATCATTTTTAGAAACTGTTCCACATTTTCAAATTCCATATCTGCATGAAAACTATAAGTAAAGTTGGTACCTGCAATGGGGAAACTTTGCAGTTTGCTAAGATTGATGCCTGCATCGGCAATGATCGTTAATACTTTTACCAAACTTCCTTTGGTATGATCTGTTTCAAAATTCACAGATGCTTTATCGGCTTCAACAACCTCATCATTCTTCTCATCCCGTTGCAAAACGAGGAACCGGGTATAATTATTTTTCTGTGTATGTATATTAGGAACAATGATGTTCAGATCGAACAATTCAGAAGCCAATTTGCCTGCAACGGCTGCAATATGCTTACTGTGGTGCTGGTGAACGAGTTTGGCGCTAAGAGCCGTATCATCTGTTTCTACCAGCTTCCAGTTGTACTTGCCCAGGTAATCCATGCATTGCTGTATGGCCATCTGGTGCGAATGTACTTCCCTGATGTCTTCAAACTTCACTCCGGGGTTAACGAGTAAATGCTGGCGAATGGGGAGATACACTTCGCCCACAATTTTCAAACTGCTTTTTTGTAATAAAGTGTAATTCGGAAGGATACTTCCTGCAATGGAGTTTTCAATAGCCATGATACCACCACTGCTTTCTTTTTTATTGGAAGCGATCTTTACCACTTCCCTGAATGTTGCGCAGGGGATCACCTGTATAGCTTTACCAAAGAACTGCCTGGCGGCTACCTGGTGAAAACTACCTTCATAGCCCTGTATGGCTATTCCCGATCGGTCTTTGGTTTGTTGTTGGTTCATTGTTACAGCTTTGTTCATATGCAAAAAAAATCCCGGCGGTTGGCCGGGACTGTATGTTGATTTTTTATATCAGTTATGCTTTCGCAAATACAATCCGGCCACTTTTGGTAAAGTAGTAATAAAAGAAAAAAGAGAATGTATTTGCTATCAGTTGTTTCATTGCTTTCCAAAAATAGGAAGTATGAATGATTCAGCCAATATTTTTTTACTACGCGTACCCTAAAAGAAAAAAGCCCCTCCGTGGAAACGGAGCGGCCTCTAACGATTGCTTGCCATATGAAAATAGTTGCTGAAGATCAAAGTTGCCGGCAAGAAGGCTATACAGTTTCCTGTAGATTGATCTTCCTTTTTAAATTACTTCTTTACAGGTGCTTTCTTAGTTGTGTCAACTGCAGCCTTAGGAGCTGTATCCATTGCTGGTTTCTTAGTTGTGTCAACTGTAGCCTTTGGAGAATCTACAGCAGTAGTTTTAGTGTCAGCATTGTTACAAGCAGTCATTGCTCCGGCGATTGCCAGAACTGCGATTAATTTTTTCATTTGTGTTGGCTTTTTGATGTGAGTGAATTTTACCTTAATACCACCCCATGCCCATAGGTAACCCAGTATTTTTAAAAATATTTAGTCCTATTTTGGGTTACTTTTATCCACATTTTGTATAAAACCCAGGTATAGTGAAATCTGAGCTCAACGAACAGGCATTATTGAAAGGATTGGCTGAGAATGACTCAAGGGCCATTGAGGCCATTTATAAGGACAATTTTAACATGGTCCAGTCGTTCATCATCAATAATAACGGGTCATACGACGAGGCAAGGGATATCTTCCAGGAAGCAATGATAGCCCTGTACGAAAAGGCACAAACCAGTTCTTTTGTTTTAACGTGTAAGATC
>CAISDV010000016.1 GCA_903884185.1 uncultured Chitinophagaceae bacterium
ATTCGACAAACAAAAACTTGCTGCGGCACTTTCAAGTGCATCAGGAAATAAATATGATGCTTCTAAACTTCCTTTTCAAACGATTGATATTTCTGAGAATGGAAGTGTGCGCTTTTCTGCTGATGGAAAAAAATGGAAGTATGACCCGGCAGGCAATACTGTTACTGCAGATACCTCATCTGCTGAAACGCCTGCTGGCAGAGGCCGAGGTGCAGGTGGTAATTTTCAACGTGGAGCTGGAGGACGCGGCGGTGGCGGAGGCAATGAATTGCTTTCTCCTGATGGCAAGAAAGCTGTATTCATCAAAGACTATAACCTATGGGTACGCGATGTTGCCAGCAGCCAGCAAACCCAACTCACCACAGATGGTATCAAAGATTTTGGATATGCAACAGATAATGCTGGATGGAAAGCCAGCGACAGGCCTATACTACGTTGGTCGCCGGATTCAAAAAAGATCGCCACGTTTAAACAGGACCAGCGCAATGCAAGTGATATGTACCTCGTGACCACAAATGTTGGCAAACCAACTTTACGCACATGGAAATATCCATTGCCAGGTGATAAAGAGATCATCACCATTCAGCGTGTGATCATTAATGTAAATGACCCGAAAGTGATCAACTTCCAAATTCCGCCTGATCCACACAGGGCAACATTGAGTGATGATATTTCGAGCAGCGGCACTTTTGATGATGTGGACTGGTCAGAAGATGGCTCTCAATTGGCATTCCTTTCCACTTCACGCGATCATAAACAGGAAAAAATGCGCATTGCAGATGCTGCTACAGGAGCTGTTCGCGAAGTATTTGAAGAAACAGTTGCCACACAATATGAATCAGGTCGTGGTGCCATTAACTGGCGCTATCTTCCTGCATCTAATGAAATTATCTGGTATTCTGAACGCGATAACTGGGGGCATCTTTATCTCTATGATGCAACTACTGGTAAATTGAAGAACCAGATCACAAAAGGCGAATGGGTAGTTGACAGGATCGTTAAGATTGATGAGAAAAACCGTGTTATTTATTTTACAGCTAATGGCCGTGAACCCGGCAATCCTTATTTCAGCCACTTTTATAAAATTGGGTTTGATGGAAAGAACCTGGTGCTTTTAAATCCTGGATTGGGTAATCACCAGGCAAATTTTTCTCCATCGGGCAATTACATCGTAGATACTTACTCACAGCCAGATGTGCCACCGGTTACTGTCATGCGTGATCTGAATGGCGGATTGATCACTGAAGTAGATAAAACAGATGTGTCAAGGCTCTCGGCAACAGGCTGGAAAGCACCTGCACCTGTTTCTGTAAAAGCGCATGATGGAAAAACAGATATCTATGGACTTGTATTTACTCCTACTCATATGGATGCAAAGCAGAAGTATCCTGTGATCGATTATATCTATCCCGGCCCCCAAGGCGGAAGTGTAGGATCCTGGTCATTCAGTGCATCCAGGTCGGACCACCAGGCGCTAGCTGAACTGGGTTTCATTGTGGTAGTGATAGAAGGAACCAGTAATCCATTCCGTTCTAAAAGTTTTCATGATATGAGTTATGGAAATATGGCCGATAATACAATACCCGACCAAATCACTGCCATCAGGCAACTCTCAGCCAAATATCCAATTGATACCAATCGTGTTGGCATTTGGGGACATTCGGGCGGAGGTTTTGCAACAGCAACTGCCATGTTCCGTTATCCTGATTTCTTTAAAGTGGGCATTTCTGAATCAGGTAACCACGATAACCGCAATTATGAAGATGACTGGGGCGAACGTTATGACGGACTTGCCGCCAATTCAGATTATGAAGCACAAGCAAACCAGAACTATGCAAAGAACCTGAAAGGGAAACTAATGCTGGCCCACGGCATGATGGATAACAATGTTCCATCATCCAATACCATGCTCGTGGTAGAAGCTTTGGAAAAAGCCAATAAAAGTTATGACCTGGTGATATTTCCAAATTCAGCGCATGGCTATGGTGCTTATTCATCTTATATGATGCGGAGGCGATGGGATTATTTTGTAAAGAATTTATTGGGTGCAGAGCCCCCGGTGGATTACCAGATGAGAGGTGGCAGGGGGAATTAAAATGTCTTGAACAAGATTACGGGATTGTGAGATGGACACGATTAGTTTACGTTTGGCAATCGTGTCTATCTTGTAACCATGTAATCGTGTTCAGACAATTTTTATACCACCAACACGTTTACTACATTACCTTTCTACATTTAAACTATGTTCATTTAAATACTGACGAAGAAGTTTGAAGTCATGATAACTTAAGTAAATAGTTACTTCATCATACAATATTTTTTCAGCGTCTTTAATTTCATAAAAGGAAAGATTATCGCATGGATTCACTAATTGCATAGCTCCAATACTATGTTCTGGCCTAAAATAGTAATAGTAGCCCAAGTCATATTCTACTCTCATATTCTGCTTAAATACTACTTCCTTTTCATAAAGCAGTGGGAAATAATATCTTACTTTAAACCCGTTCTTTACAATAAAAATCCTACAAGCGTTACGACAAAGCATCATATATGCAAGTGTGGAAAATAGTAGAATTAATATTATTGCTTCCATTAAAAAAGTGTTTTTCAAAAGAAGGATAGTTATAACAACAACAAATGCTATCCATATTAGGTAAGAAAATGGTGTTCTGTTCTTAAATTTTATTTCAGGATTCATAACTCATTAATTAGATAGAAGAGAAAGAAGCAATTTTATTTTATCTTCTGGATGATCCGAAATAGGTTTCCGTTCCCTCAGATTCTCTTCTGCAAAGTTTGTCTTGTTCTAAAAAAGAATTTTCATTTTTAAATCAGCTTAAAATCTTTACGGCGAATAGCCGGAGGGATTCAGATACATGCAAAAAAAATCAACCCAAGCCACTTTTTTACCTGCTTTTTTGTCTTTATACACCACCCTTGGTTTCCCCAGAGAATATCAACCTTGAGCCCTGCTTTGAATACGGCAAAAGACTGAAATTCCGATACCCATCCTTCGCTTATCCTCCGTATATCAAGGCGCCGTCAAACGCTCATCGAACGCTCATCAGAGGCTCATCGTGTATCATCCCCGACTTCTCAGTGGCTTGCCAATCCCATATCTCGCATCTCCCATCCCAAATCCCCTATCCCACATCCCCTATCTCCCATCCCGTACCTGTCCGCCTCTGCCGGATCCCCCACCCCTAACACTTCACCATCTTCTTTTTCTTCCCCAATGATCCCTTGTCTTTTGCTTTTTTAATATACTCTGCAGCGGCAGGGGTCTTGCAGGCAGTTCCTTCTTTAATGACTGTTACTGCACCAACTTTTTTTGCCGTAGCGAGCGCATCATTGGTCAACGGTATGACATAAGAACCCACTGCAATGATAAACGCATTCATAGTTGACTTTACGCGATTGGATGATGTGTGTATCTCCTTCCCTACCTTATCGAGTAAAGATTTTAAAGACTTGATGTCTAATTCATCATCAGGCTTAAGAGATACTATGTTGCTGAATGTTGACCATCCTGCAGCTGCAATATGTTCATCTTTAGATTTGATCCATTCTGTTGCCAGTTCAAATCCATATTTACTTCCAGTTGCTACCCAGGGAACGGTGTATTCACTGATATTTTGTGAAACTGCCTGCTTTACCCAGGTTTGTAGTTCGGCTTTTGTCATTTTTGCATCATCTGCAATTAAGCCCGCGAGGTACATGGCATCTGCATTACCGGTAGCATACAAACCTTTCGCTAACTCGTAATCCGTTTTTACCTTTTTCTGAATCAGTTTTAGGTATTCCACTTTCACGCCAAAGAATGGTTCTTTGATCCCATGCTTGAGCAATATTTTCTTGATGCTTTCACTGCCTTTTGATTGCAACTCGGACATAATCTCTTTTACTGTCATGCTAATTTTTTATCGTTTTGGGGTTTATAAAAAACCAATCTTACTAATAACAAATGTAGTTGTTTGCCCGGTTGTTCCAAATCTGCAAAAAATGGCTTGATTATTGAACCTTACCTATAAACACTAATATTATGGAACAAGCAAACATGATAACCGGTATCACCAACGAAGATATCCGGACACAATTACGCAATGATTTTTTTGCTAACTCTCTACTCGGCAACTACGAAGTGACGATTGAACAGGAAGGAAGGGAAGTAACTCTCAGAACAGGCAGTTCGCAGGGCGGCAGTTTTGAAGGAGGTTATGAATTCACAAACATCAGTGCACCGATAACAGTAAGAGATAATTTTCGCCTGGCTATTTACCCACAGGATTTTTTAGCCGAGATCGTAAAGTTTTTTGGCGCCGAAGATATGATCACAGGTTACAAAGAGTTTGATGACAGTGTCATGGTCAAAACAAATGACGCATTACGTTGCCATACCATTTTCGCAGATGCAGAAAGCAGGTTGGTATTTCAAACACTTTCCGGTTATTCGCTCGAAATAAAACATGAAGATGACCATAGCTTGCTGGAACTGGATATACAAGCTGCCATTACCAACCCGGAGGAATTGGTAAATATTTATCATGCCTTCTTTCTTGTCTTGAAAGCGATTGGATAAACCTAAACTACTTTTTTAGGCGGGAGGTCGAATGCTTTTGCATCGTGTTCAAAGTGCCCATTATGGGAGCCATCGCAGAATGGTTTATTGGCCGAAAGCCCGCAGCGGCAGAGCGACACAATGGTCCTGCCCTGTAAGCCATAGAGATTGCCTTCTCTATCTACTATTTCAAAATCGCCATCTATTTTAACTGATCCGTTACTGTTGATAGTAAGCTTTGTTGTTGCCATGATATGAATTGATTTGAGCAAAGATAACCACCGATCCCGAAGTTTCGGGAACAGAAACACCGAATAATCCCTTTGTGTTTCTGTGTCTCTGTGGCAAATCTAAATGCAACTACACTGCATTACTACTTTATCTCCGAAAAGAATTTTTTCTCAACTTTGCCGCTCATGGCACACGATCATTCGCACCACCACCATCATCACCATGCTGTTACCATACAGAGTGTCAATACTGCTTTTATAGTAGGCATTGTTCTCAATTTTCTTTTTGTAGTGATTGAAGTGGTAGTTGGGTTGAATATTCATTCGCTTTCACTATTATCTGATGCAGGCCATAACCTGGCAGATGTAGGTGCGCTGGCGCTTTCACTCCTCGCCTTTCGTTTGCTGAAAGTGCGCTCTAACAGTCAATATACATACGGGTATAGAAAAGCATCCATTCTGGTAGCATTGTTTAATGCAATGGTGCTGCTGCTTTCCATTGGCGCCATTGTGTATGAGGCCATTCATCGGTTTATAGATCCTCAAGTAGTTGAGGGAACAAAGATCGCCTGGGTAGCGGGTATTGGTATCGTGATCAATTCACTTACGGCTTTGATGTTCCTGCGGAATAAGGACAGTGATATGAATATTAAAAGCGCTTACCTGCATTTAATGTCCGATGCTGTTGTTTCACTGGGTATCGTGATCGGTGGAGTGATCATTTTCTATACAAAGTGGTATATGATCGACAGCATATTGAGTATTCTCATTGCAGTAGTGATATTAGTGAGTACCTGGAAATTGCTGAAGGACAGCTTACGCCTCTCATTGGATGGTGTTCCGGAGAATGTGAGTATGGAAAATATTAAAAATGCTGCGGCAAAAGTAAATGGCATCATTGATCTTCATCATATCCATATCTGGGCCCTGAGTACCACTGAAAATGCGCTCACTGCACACCTTGTATTGGCAAAAGATACTTCAGTTGAGGAAGAACAAAAGATAAAGCACGAATTAAAGCACCTTTTCGAACACGAGAATCTTCATCATATCACTTTAGAGACCGAGCGTGAGAATGTGATTTGTGCCACTGCAGAATGTTAGAGAGTAATCCTTTCGCCTTTGAAGCTTCTTGAACTTCTTAAACATCTACAGAAGCCCGTCAAGCATCTTCTGCCCTTCAGCTTTTATCGATGCATCATCAGCAGTACGCAACGGAAGTTTTACCAGTTTGGTTAGCACCTCAATTTCCAATGCCGGCCTGTTCTTTTCTTTATACGCTTTTGCAAGGGTTAAATAATTCAACATAAAATAGGGCTCAAGTGTTTTGCATTTCTCCAGATGCAGGATGGCTGAATCAAGTGCATCCTCAGGTAACTGAATTCTCAGGGCAATTCGTTTTACTTGTCCAAGTGTTACCATATCATAATACCACTTCCCTTCTAAAAAATGTGCCCTTCCGTGATTGGCGTCAATTTGCAATGCCCTTTCAGCACAGGTCTTTGTATCTTTTAAATTAGAGGACATCATTCTATTCTCTGTTTCTACCTGTGACATTTTACTAAATGCAAGTGATAGTGCCCACCAGGTATCGGCTTTGAAAGAGTCTGCCAGCTTTGCTCTTTGTGCAAATGATAGTGCAGATTCAAAAGCGATACGTTTGTCATTATTTTTTGCGGGTAACCTTTCGCCAATGGAGCAATTCAGTTCCACTGCTTTTATCAATGCCTTCAGGTTAACTGGCTCAGCTACTAATATTTGTTTATATTTTTCCAGTGCCTCCGGTTCTTTGAACTGGTATTCAAGATTAGATGCTTCTTTCAATAATACACTCGTTTCCTGCCCATGAATTTGCACCGAATAGAAACTTACAAATAATATGAAATATTTTTTCATCATATATTTTATCAATAAAAAAATCGTAAATCGTACATCTGAAATCGTAAATTAATTAGCTCTCCTTTCACAATAGCTAACTCCCACCTTCCCTTCAAAATTAAGAATGGGCGGGTGCAATTTGTGAATGGAAATGTTAACTTCTTCGGCGGCAGAGAATTCTGAGAGTATCTGGCGGGCAATATCCATGGCAATTGTTTCGAGCAAGGCGGTTGGCTGTTGCATTCTTTCCTTAACCAGCGCATACAGCGATACATAATTAATGATGTTGTCAATGGTAGCACCTTGTATCTCTTCCATTGGCTGGTAAGTAACAGTTAGATTCAGTTCAAAATCATTTCCAATGATCAGCTCCTCTTCATAGAACCCATGGTAGGCATGGAACTGAAGGCTTTGTAGTTGGATGGATAACATGAGGCGAAGATACGGGATCCGGGATAGGAGATCCGCCAGAGGCGGACAGGTACGGGATGCGGGATAAGAGATACGGGATGCGAGATGCGGGATGTGGGATAAGAGGTACGGGATACGAGATGCGGGATTACAAAACAACGATCCTGTTCTTAATGGCATATACAACCAGTTCTACCCGTGTGCTCAAATTTAATTTCATAAATAAGGCATCTCTATATCCATCAATAGTTCGCGGGCTTACATTCATTTCCTCGGCTATTTCTTTATATCCTTTCCCGGTACATATCAAACGCA
>CAISDV010000017.1 GCA_903884185.1 uncultured Chitinophagaceae bacterium
GCAGGGTACAGGGACGGCAGGGTGTTACCCCAAGTGTTATGTAGGGTGGCATTATAATATATTTTAATTTTGAGAACCTGTCGGAATATTTCCGGCAGGTTTCTTTTTAAGATGAAGTGCAATTATTATGATGATCTGTAAAACAGAGGCGGAGGTTGCTTTAATGAAAGAGTCGGCCACGCTGGTGAGCAAGACAATTACTGAGGTAGCAAAAGTGCTGAAGAGTGGTATGACCACCCTTGAGCTGGATAAGCTTTGCGCAGAATTTGTAAAAGATCATGGAGCCATTCCTTCTTTTTTAAATTACCGTGGCTATCCACATAATATTTGCGCCAGTGTAAATGATGTGGTGGTGCATGGATTCCCCGACAATGAGCCATTGAAAGAAGGGGATATTGTTTCGATAGATATGGGAGTGATATTAAATGGATGGCATGGCGATCATGCTTATACTTTTATTATAGGTGATGCAGCTGATGAGGCGATCAAACTGGTTCGCGTAACAAAAGAAAGTTTATACAAGGGAGTGGAGAAAGCAATTGTCAATAATCGCGTAGGAGATATAGCGTATGCAATACAGGAACACACCGAAATAAAAAATGGATATGGTGTAGTGAGGGAATTGGTAGGGCATGGACTGGGAAAGAGTTTGCATGAAGACCCACAGGTACCTAATTATGGTAAACGCGGTACTGGCACCAAGTTGAAAGAAAACCTGGTACTGGCAATAGAACCTATGATCAACCTGGGAAGCAGGGATGTATATACTGATACTGATGGCTGGACGGTAAGGACAAGAGATGGAAAGCCTTCTGTTCACTTTGAACATGATATATGTGTAAAGAAGAGCCAGGCGCTCATACTTTCTGATTACAGCATCATTGAAGCTGCTGAAAAAGCAAATTCTAATTTGAATACAAGCTATTATTAGATAATTTACGATTTGAGATATACGAATTACGATTTTTCACAGCCACATCTCTGCGTAACTCCCCTTCCCGAAACTTCGGGATCCCTGTGTCCCCGGTGAAAACCCGGAAGTGTCTGACTCCTTTTTTGTTACTTGCACCATGCAGAAACAATTGACCGTTATTGGAGGAGGCGCCGCAGGTTTTTTCTGTGCAGTCAATGCGGCACGAATGAACCCGGATCTGAAAGTAACGATCATTGAAAAAAGCAATAAACTTTTAAGCAAAGTAAAAGTGAGCGGTGGCGGCAGATGCAATACCACACATGCCTGTTTTGATATTCCTGAATTATCATTGCGCTATCCACGCGGACAAAAATTTCTTAAAAAAGCATTTCATTGGTTCAATACAAATGATACTGTAGAATGGTTTAATGAACGTGCTGTAACATTAAAAACAGAAGCTGATGGGAGAATGTTTCCCATTACCGATCAATCACAAACCATTATTGATTGTTTACTGCGTGAAGCAGATAAATATGGTGTGAAGATCTTGATGAAGGCTGAAGTAACAGCCATTATCAAAGAAGAAAACGGTTTTGTGCTGGAGCTTGCTAATTCCATCTCGATGCATACCAATTTTCTTTGCATCGCTTGTGGCGGATTTCCAAAAGCATCACAATTTGAATGGTTGTTGGGTACAGGACATACAATAGAAACACCTGTCCCATCATTATTTACTTTTAATATGCCGGGAAATAAGATCACAAAATTGATGGGCATCAGTGTGGAAAAAGCAGTTGTAAAAATATCCGGCAGCAAGCTAGAGGAAGAAGGGGCATTATTAATTACGCATTGGGGTATGAGTGGCCCTGCGGTATTAAAATTATCTGCATGGGGCGCAAGGGAGCTTGCAGAAAAAAATTATGTGTTTGATATTTCGGTGAACTGGGTTTTTGCTTACAATGAAAGCAGCATCCGGAATGAATGGCCGTATTTGCGTGAAAAGTTATCGGGTCAACTGCTAGGAAATAAAAACCCCTTTGGTTTACCCAATCGCTTATGGCTGTATTTACTTGAGATGAGCGAGGTAAGCGAAACTATGCGCTGGTCGGACCTTCCATCAAAACAGCAAAATCTTTTAATAAAAAATTTGACTGCGCAAGCATTCCATGTTCAGGGGAAAACAACATTTAAAGAAGAGTTTGTTACCTGTGGGGGCATCAAACTGAATGAGATCGATGTGAACACTATGCAAAGCAAGATCGTGCCGGGATTGTTTTTTGCAGGTGAGATCATGGATGTTGACGGGATCACAGGTGGATTTAATTTTCAAAATGCCTGGACAAGCGGATGGATCGCCGCGAAAGCAATATCAGGCAATGTATAACCAAGATCTTTCTTAAAGGATACCATCTTTAAGCTGTATACGTGCCTTTTATATTCAGGAGCAGCCACTTATACAAATCCTCCTATTTCAATATTATTATCTCTACATTTATTATTCAATCAAAACTAATTGCATGAAAAAATATTTATTTCTTGGCCTCGCCTGTACAGTAGTTCTGGCGGCCAATGCGCAGCAGGCTCCGCCAATGGCACCACCGCCAGGAGCCAAAGCCGCTTCAGATAGCTCGAAGCTTACCGCACCCAAAAAAGCAACCGTTGGTGACAAGACAAAAGGGAATAAAAAGCACGAAGGGCTGTTCACTTTATACCAGGATACAGCTACCGGTAGTGTACAATTGTACATAAAGAAAGACCAGTTAGGGAAAGAATTTATCTACCAGAGTTTTTCCATCAGCGGGCCAACGGCATTGTTCCTGAATCAAAGCATGCATAGAAGCACTTCTGTCATTAAAATACAGAAGGCATTCGACAAGCTTGAATTCTCACTGGTGAATACTGCTTTTTATTACGATAAAAAGAACCCGATCAGCAAGACGGCGGAAGTTGATAAACCAGATGCAGTGTTTTATGCCGATAAAATTGTGGTGGAAGATTCTACCGGCTACCTGGTTAATGCCGATGCATTATTCATCAGTGAAAAATTAGACCCTGTGAAACCGGTTAATCCACCGGGCCCTGCAGCAGCATTCACTTTTAACCTGGGTGGATTTAATCCTACAAAATCAAAATACAATACTATTCGCTCATTCCCCAATAATACCGACGTTGTTGTGGACATGGCATATGATAATCCAAATGCATTTATTGGTGGTGGCACTGATATTACCGATCCCCGTTATATCAGGGTTCGCATGCAACATAGTTTTATTGAGATGCCACAGAATAATAATTTTCGCTCAAGAAGGGATGATCCGCGCGTAGGATTTTTTATGGAGCAACGGACCGACCAGACAAGTATCAGCCCTGTGCCATATAAAGATTATATCCATCGCTGGAACCTGCAGAAAAAAGATCCTGGTGCTGCATTGAGTGAACCTGTAGAGCCTATTGTTTGGTGGGTAGAGAATACAACACCATTGGAATACCGTCAAACCATTGTTGAAGCAGGTTTGAAATGGAATGAAGCTTTTGAAAAAGCAGGTTTTAAAAATGCGGTTCAAATGAAGATCATGCCTGATGATGCCACATGGGATCCAGCAGATATACGTTATAATGTTATTCGTTGGGTAGCTTCTGCCAATCCTGCATACGGTGCCATCGGGCCAAGTTTTGTAAATCCCAGGACAGGGCAGATCATTGGAGCTGATATTACAGTTGAATGGTTTAGTGGCAGCGCTACTCCAATTTTTGATGAATTATATGGAGGGCCTACTTCGCCTTTGGTGAATGGCCTGCAGTTTACAGGTATTAACAAGGATCATTATGATAACTGCACACTGGCTCAGGACCTGAAAGCACAATACCTCACAGGGCTTACCACTTTAGAAACATCTGGAGCAAGTGCTGATGAGATCAAAGAAATGCATAAGCAGTTCCTGACATATCTTATCATGCACGAGATGGGGCATACCATGGGGCTTAACCACAATATGAAAGCCAGCCAGATGTTATCTCCTGCGGACCTGAACAATACTGCCATCACACGTAAAATAGGTTTGATGGGAAGTGTAATGGATTACCCTGCTATCAACATTGCTCTTGATAAAAGCAAACAGGGAGATTACTATACTACCAAAGGCGGGCCTTACGACATGTGGGCAATAGAATATGGTTATACCCCTTTTAGTGAAGCAGAAGAGGAAGACGGGCTCACAAAAATATTATCGCGCAGCACCGACCCGCAACTTGCATTTGGTAATGATGGGGATGATATGCGTTCACCGGGTAAGGGAATGGATCCCCGTGTAAATGTGAATGACTTGAGCAGTGATGCAATCTCTTATGCAGAAGACAGGTTTAAACTGGTGAATAGCCTGATGGGAAAACTGGTACAGAAATACAGCAAGCCTGGACAGTCGTATGCTGAATTAAGAGCGAGATATGGAACATTAATTAACCAGCGGGTAAATATGATCAGTGCAGTGAGCAGGTATGTTGGCGGCGTGTATGTTGATAGAAGTTATCCTGAACAAAAATCTGCCAGCAAACCATATACACCAGTTCCTATAGCTACACAGAAAAAAGCAATGGATGTATTGAATAGATACGTGTTTGCTCCAAATGCATTCGATGCAGATGCCCAGGTATATCCTTATCTGCAAATACAGCGTCGTGGGTTTAACCAGCCGGGGAATGGCGAAGATTTCAGGGTCACCAATACGGCACTGGCGGAACAGGTATCGGGTGCATTGGCGCATATCCTGAACCCTTCCACTATGCAGCGTATCACTAATAGTCGCTTATATGGTAACGAATACAGTGTTGCAGATGTAATGAACGACCTGACGAAAGGTATCTTTGATGCAGACATCAATAGCAATGTGAATGTGTACAGGCAATATTTGCAAACTACTTTTGTAAAAAGTGCAGCACAGATCGCTTCAGAAAATAATAACCAGGTGGATGATGTAGCAAAAGCTGCGGCCCGCAATACTTTAAAAAAGATCAAAACAAAACTGGCAACAGCTGTTTCAACAAATGAAGAAACAAAGGCTCACAGGACTAATCTTGTTTTTATCATTGATAATGCCTTAACGGTTAAATAAGTTGTAGATAATGCACAAAAAAAGAGAGGTGATGATCGCCTCTCTTTTTTTATTATACAATTTGATAGATTGATCACGCTTTTTTCTTAGCGTCTTTATTTGCTTTGTAACGCATATCAGGTGTTCCGTCTTTTTTTGTTGGTCCTGCAGCAGGCTTTGCATCCTTATTTGCTTTGTAGCGCATATCAGGTGTGCCATCTTTTTTTGTTGGGCCGGCAGCAGTTTTAGGCGTCGCAACAGGCTTTGCTGCGGCAACAACTTTAGGGGCAGCAGCAGGTTTTGCAACAGGAGCGGCTTTTGGAGCTGGTGCGGGTTTTACTGCAACGGCTGTTTTGGGAGCAGCAGCAGGTTTGGCGGCAACAACTTTTTTATCTTTTGCAGGGGTGGTCTGCGCGAAAATGGCTGTTCCCGAAAATGCGGCAACAAGCAGAAATGAGAGGATTTTTTTCATAAAAAGGGTTTTGGTTGATTGATTTAAGCACCAATATACATGGATTCCAACAAAAACAGTCATACTCAGGCAGTTATAGCAGGCAGAATCCGACAAAAAACTGCCTTAAAACCCTCATTTTTTATCGATAAATCATACCTTTGCTCCCCCGAATAAAAACCATCGGGATATTGTATGAATCTTATTAATAAACAACTAAACGCAGATGTACAGGAGAGTGCAGGCGCGCCCGAAAGCGTAGCCGAAACTACTGCGGTAACAAATGTACCTGTAGCAGAGCCTGTTGCTGAAACAGTAGCGGCCCATGATGATTTTGACTGGAGCATTGACAAACGTAACGTAAGTCATTATTCAGCCGATGAAAAAGTAAAGTACAGCAAAGTGTATGAAGACACTTTTGTACAGATCAACGACGGTGAGATCATTACCGGCGACATTGTTGGATTGACCAAAACAGATGCTGTCATCAACATCGGATTTAAAAGTGATGGATTGATCTCTCTGAATGAATTCAGGGACCTGCCAACACTTAAGATCGGTGATGTAGTGGAAGTACTAGTAGTGGAAAAAGAAGACAGGAACGGCAGCCTTACTCTCAGCCGCAAACAGGCAAGAACTTTCCGTGCATGGGAACGCATTGTAGAAGTGCACAAAACAGGGGAAGTGATCACCGGTACAGTAACCAGCAAAACAAAGGGTGGATTGATCGTGGATGTATTTGGTATGGAAACATTCTTACCAGGTTCACAGATCGATGTAAAACCTGTAACTGATTACGACCAGTTTGTTGGAAAGACAATGGAATTCAAAGTGGTGAAGATCAATGAGACCATCAAGAATGCCGTTGTATCTCACAAAGCATTAATTGAAAGTGATATCGAAGCACAACGTGCAGAGATCATGAGTAAACTGGAGAAAGGACAGGTATTGGAAGGAACAGTGAAGAACATCACCGACTTTGGTGCATTTATGGACCTGGGCGGATTGGATGGCCTGTTGTATATCACTGATATTTCATGGGGACGTATCTCTCACCCAAGTGAAGTGGTGAAGATGGACCAGAAATTACAAGTGGTGGTATTGGATTTTGATGATGATAAAAAACGTATCAGCCTTGGCTTGAAACAACTGACCCCGCATCCTTGGGAAGTACTTCCTGAAGGATTGGCTGAAGGTGCAGTAGTAAAAGGCAAAGTGGTGAATATTGAAGATTACGGTGCATTCCTTGAAATTCAACCGGGTGTTGAAGGATTGGTGCATGTAAGCGAGATCACATGGGCAAATACTCCTATCAATGCGAAGGAATTCTTCAAATTGGGAGATGAGTATGAAGCCAAAGTGGTAACGCTTGATAAAGACTCACGCAAGATGAGCCTTTCTATCAAACAGATGAGCCAGGATCCATGGAGCACTATCGAAACAAGGTTCCCTGAAGGCAGCAAACACAAAGGCCTGGTGAAAAACATCACTCCTTATGGTGTATCTGTTGAACTGGAACCAGGAATTGGTGGTATGATCCATATCAGCGACCTGAGCTGGCTGAAACGCTTTAATCACCCAAGTGATTATGTGAAAGTTGGTGAACATATCGACACCATCATCCTGGGTATTGATAAAGACAACCGCAAATTGCAATTAGGACATAAACAACTGGAAGAAGATCCATGGAACGCCCTTGAAGAAACATTTGCTATCGGAACCATACATGAAGGAACCGTAACACGCAGGGACGATAAAGGAGCTTTGGTACAATTAGCTTATGGACTGGAAGGTTTTGCACCTGCACGCCATCTTGGAAAAGAAGACGGCAAACAGATCGCTGCTGACGAAACTGCACAATTCATGGTGATCGAATTCGACCGCAATGAAAAGAGAATCGTGCTAAGCCATGCAAGGATCTGGGAGCAGGCTGCTACAGATGAAAAAGAAGCAGTGAAGAAAGAAGCAAGAGTGGAAGCCGACAAAACCAAGAAGGCCGTTAAAAATATCCAGGCAAAAGTTGAGAAATCCACATTAGGTGATCTCGGCGCTTTGGCTGATATACGTGCTAAACTGGAAGGCGGAGACGCACCTGCAGAAGAAGCGAAATAAGTTTCTATCTTTTTAATACAAGCCATCCCGCCTCAAACGGGATGGCTTTTTTGTATACTACCCTGAGGTATAAATTTTTTCATCCCGCAATATGCGGGACAAAGAAAAGTAATGCGCCAAGTTATTCTCGGAATTTCTTTGCGCCTTTGCCCCCTTTGTTTGCTTTGCTTGAAAAGAGATGCAGTGTTCTATCAACATTGTTTATATTGCAAAACGATTGCTTCCCAAAACCAACTTCAATGAATTTAGTTGAAAGACTAAAACATATCCGTATCATACGCTCTATAGTGTACAGTATTGTTGGGGTGCTTACTTATCCCGGCTTGGCTATTGTAAACAGTATTAAAATTGAGGGTACTGAGAACCTGGAAGGGCTCCCTAAAAAAAATGTACTCATCGTCAGCAATCACCAAACCTATTTTGCGGATGTGATCGTGTTCATTCATATTTTTTGTGCCGTGAAATGGCGCAAGAAGAATAAGCTCGGAATACCTTATTATCTGCTTAACCCTTTTACCAATATTTATTTTGTGGCTGCCGAGGAGACCATGAATGGCTCCTGGATCAGCCGCTTATTTAAGCTGGCAGGGGCTTTGACAGTAAAACGTACCTGGCGTAAGAGCGGAACAGAAGTGCGCAGGGGGCTTGACCCATCAGACACAAGAAAGATCAACCGCGCTTTAGAAAAGAGTTGGGTCATCACTTTCCCGCAGGGAACCACAAAACCTTTTGCACCGGGCAGAAGAGGTACGGGATACATCATTAAAAACAACCAGCCCATTGTAATACCCGTTGTGATCAATGGTTTCTGGCGTGCATTCAATAAAAAAGGCCTGGTGTTTAAAAAGAAAGGCTCCTTATTAAGTGTGAAGTTCAAAGCGCCGATGGAAATAGATTATAACCTTCCTGTAAACGACATTTTAGAACAGGTAATGGATGCGATAGAACAAAGCAAGAAATTTATGCTGAAGGGAAAGCATCATTTGATCAATGCGCTGGATAAGTAATTATGGGTTCACGTTGGGCATAAACAAAGCCTTCAACTCATTCGCATCATCAGGTTTTAGTTTGCCACCCAATATCAAACGTATTTGCCTTCTTCTCAACGCACCTTCAAACATTAATTTCTCTTCTTTTGTTTCAGGGATCAAAGCAGGCACAGGTCTTGGTTTGCGGTTAGGGTCCAATGCTACAAAAGTAAAGTAGGCTTCATTGCTTTCATACTGGTACTGGTGCAAAGTGTCTTCGCCCCAAACCTTTAAATAGATTTCCATCGATGTATTAAAAGCCCTGGTCACTTTGGCCTCTATGTGAACTATGTTCCCGAGCTTGATAGGATTTTTAAAACTGATATTATCTACCGAAGCGGTCATACAGGGAGCATTGCAATGTTTCATGGCAGAAATACTGGCGGCAATATCCATCCAGTACATCAAACGCCCGCCCATCAGGTTGCCAAAACTGTTGGTATCATTGGGCAATACCATTTCATTCATGATGGCAAAACTTTCACTGGCTTTTTTTCCTTCCATGTTTGGGTTTATTTCTTTTGGCAAAGATAGGTGTCTAAAAACAAGGGACCTGCCTACCGGTCAGGCAGGCATTAGAGACACTAGTGACAAACGAAATTACTAGTGTCCCCAGTGTCGTACTTGTCCCACTTAACAAAAAATGCAGAATAAAATACAATTTACACAACCGCTTTCTCCAGTTTCTTCAGATAAGCATCATCTACATCTGCACCAATACCCGGTGCATCAGATACTTCTAAATGCATGCCTTTAAAAGTTGCGCCGCCTGTTACCGGATCTTCCAAATGACCAAGTAAACAGGTGTCAAGGTCATAGTATTTGATATTATCATGCGCCATGGCAAAATGTACTTTGGCAGTCAATGCCAGCCTGCTTTCCAGCATACCACCCATCATGCAGGGAATATTATTATCGGCACAAACTTTATTGATCTGCATGGCTTCATGTATGCCACCACTTTTTGCAAATTTTATATTGATAGAATGACAGGCTTTGTGTTTGATAATTCTTTCCGCATCATGATGCGTGAAAACACTTTCATCAGCCATAACAGGTATGGGAGAAAGCTTGCAAAGTTGCGGTAGCAGTTCATCATTCCATTTGCGCATCGGCTGCTCACAAAACTGGATATTGTATTGGGCAAGTGATGTTAAAGCAAATAAAGCATCATCATAACTCCATCCCTGGTTGGCATCAATTCTCAATATCATTTTATCGCCTACAGCAAGCCGTATCTGCCTGATTCTTTCTACATCTTCCTTTGCCTGCTTGCCCAGTTTTACTTTGATCATGCTTACACCTTTTTCTTTGAACTCAATTGCCGTTAATGCCATAGCTTCAGAGGTGTTGATGCCGATGGTGAGATCGCTTTCTATTGGTTTAATATTCCCCCCAAGAAATTTATATAAAGGCTGTTCTGCTTTTTTTGCAGCTATATCATACAGCGCCATATCAAAAGCACTCTTTGCAGTGTAATTGCCGGCAGTAAAGAGGTCCAGATCATTCAATCGCGCAGCAATATCAGACGCATCCTTATTCTTCCAAACTGCAGCAAAATCCTTAGCCATTTCATAACAGGTGGCTTGCGTTTCGCCCGCGATCATGGGAAATGCAGAGCATTCGCCCACGCCTGTGATACCTGCATCGGTAAGTATGCGGATAAAAAGATTCTGGGCAAAATGCATGGTGCCGGTAGCAATGGTAAAAGGCACCATTGGGATGGAATACTTATAGATCTCAGTATGCAGGATGCGCATGTGGCTAATATTGAGGGGAAAGATAAATTGTTTGATGACAAATGCAAGTGATATGATAAAATTTCATATATATCACAAGGATATTTTTTAGTTCACCTTCCGCATCCGATATTTGCAATACGAACAACCGTTAGCATGAATATCTCCTTCGATAATACGGATAATGCCTTTGCTTATAAGACAGCCAAAGAATTAAGGATGTCGAAGTTCCTCTTTAAAACAATGGGCTATCCTTTTTTCGTCCCTATCGGAACCAGGATCACTCCTTTTTTAATGAAAACAGGATTGCCCATACATGGCCTGATACGGAAGACGATCTTTAAACAGTTTGTGGGTGGCGAAACGCTGGAAGAAACTACTGAAGTGGTAAACACTCTCGGAAAATATGGTGTGCAGGTAATATTGGATTATGGCGTGGAAGGAAAAGAAGGAGAAGAAAATTTTGAAAAGGCTACGGAAGAATTTATCCGTGTTATCAACTATGCCGCAACACAAACAAATATTCCTTTTATCAGCATCAAAGTCACCGGTCTTGCGCGGTTTGGCCTATTACAAACACTGGATGAATCACCCAGGCTTCGCAGCGGTGTTCATGATCATGAAGATGAGATGGATGAGTGGGACAGGGTACGCGACAGGATGTACCGCATCTGCGAAGTAGCTTCTGAAAAAAATATTGGTGTGTTAATAGATGCGGAAGAAAGCTGGATACAAGACCCGGTGGACAGGCTGACCATGGAGATGATGGAAATATTCAACAAAGAAAAAGCGATCGTTTATAATACTATTCAGTTATACCGGCACGACAGGTTACATTTTTTACAACTTTCACACAGGATCGCGAAGCAACAAAATTTTATTCTTGGATTGAAACTGGTTCGCGGCGCTTACATGGAAAAAGAAAGGGCGAGGGCGGTGCAAAAAGGTTATCCTTCACCTATTCAAGTTGATAAAGCCGCAACAGATACCGATTATAACACGGCCGTTGTTTATTGTATTGATCATATCAGTGAAATTGCTGTTATCATCGCATCGCATAATGAAGCAAGTAATCTCAGGGCATTTGATTTGATGAAGGAAAGAGGCTTGTCACCTGGGCATCAGCATGTTCATTTCTCGCAGCTATATGGTATGAGCGACAATATCACTTTTAATCTCGCAAAGGCCGGTTGCAGCGTAAGTAAATACCTGCCGTTTGGCCCCATCAGGGATGTGATACCCTATTTAATGAGAAGAGCGCAGGAAAATAGCAGCATGAGCGGACAAACAGGAAGAGAACTGATGCTGATCAAAAGGGAATTGAAAAGAAGAACAGCTTCTTAGTCAGATTCTACAGGTATCATAGCCCGTAAAGTGGTTCCATTGCCGGGTTCACTTTCAATCTGTAATTCACCATTCAATAATACCACGCGCTGTTCCATACTGAATAAGCCAAACGTAACGGTTTGTTGTTTGGGATCAAAGCCTCTGCCATTATCAGTAATGGTTAAAATAATTTTTTTACTTTCCCTTTTTAAATTGCTGTTCACGATCGTAGCGCCGGAATGCCTTTCTATGTTGGAAAGTGATTCCTGGCATATCCTGAAAAGGTTTGTCCTCACAGCTGTGGGCAGTAGCCCTGTTTCCCTGAGTTCGTTATCAAAAAAACATTTGATACCCGTTCTTTTTTGAAATTCTGAGAATTGCCATTCGAGCGTGTCGCCCAGCCCAAGGTCATCAAGGATGCCCGGCCTTAATTCGAGCGACCTGTTCTTCATTGTTTTCACCAGGTCGTCGAGTGATGTAATAATGCTCTCTATTCTTTGTGTTTCATCACTATTTAAAGAAGGGATCATTTTTTTCAGTAGCGACACGTCTATCTTGATGGCTGCCAGTGTCTGGCCCATTCCATCATGCATTTCTTTGGCAATGATCTTCCGTTCTTCTTCGCGGATATTTTGCAGGTGGGAAGAGAGATCGCGCAATTTGCGGGTGGTCTCAGAAATTTTTATCTGTTCCTTTCTTCTTTCAGAAATATCAGTACCGGTGCCTACAAACCAGGTATGGTCATCAAAACGTACAGCCCACCCATTAAAATGGTAAGGTATTCTTTTGCCTGATTTGGTAAGGAGTTCCCCGATCACATCTCCATGACCTGCGTGGAAGGACTTTGCAACACGTTCTTTAATAATGTCAGTATCAGCGGGATCAAAAAAATCGAATAGGCGCATTTTGCTGATCTCTTCAGTAGAGTAGCCGGAGATCGTTTCAATATTCTTATTCCAGCGCAAAAAATACCCTGTCTCGTCATAGAGGCAAAATATTCCCGGCAAGCTGTTAATGATCGAATCAGATAATTGTTTCTCTTTTATTAGCCGCTGCTCTATCGTCTCACCCTTTCGTTTCATAGCTCCTGTTAAATAAGGTTCTTAATAATAATTACGTGGGGGGCTTTTTAAAGCATGCAATGCTTAATAAGAACGCTACTCTAAATATATTATTTTTTTAATTCAACCGGGCTGTTTTATCATGTTTTTTCATTATTTGTAAAGAGGCGTAAAATTCCCGTTTTCGATATTTAATTAACAGAAAATCCCCACATAGAAATACATGCCTGTAGTTGCTGGAAGGTTCATTATTTTGCATGTATGCAGAACTACCAGCAACTATTACGCCATATACTTGATAATGGGGCAGCCAAGACAGACAGAACCGGCACGGGAACCCTCAGTTGTTTTGGTTACCAGTTACGTTTTAATCTGCAAGATGGATTCCCGATGGTAACAACCAAGAAATTACACCTTAAAAGCATTATTTATGAATTGCTTTGGTTTTTGAAAGGGGATACGAATATTAAATACCTGAATGAGCATGGAGTGAATATCTGGAATGAATGGGCAGATGCGAATGGCGAACTTGGGCCGGTTTATGGAAAACAATGGCGCAGTTGGCGGGGTGCCGATGGAAAAACGATCGACCAGGTAAGCAACCTGATTGAGCAGATAAAAAAAACTCCTGATAGCAGAAGGCTCATCATCAGTGCCTGGAATGTTGGTGAGTTACCCGAAATGGCATTAATGCCCTGCCATGCCTTGTTCCAGTTTTATGTGGCTGATGGGAAACTGAGTTGCCAGTTATATCAAAGAAGTGCAGATGTATTTTTGGGTGTACCTTTTAATATTGCATCCTATGCATTGCTTACGATGATGGTGGCACAGGTATGCGGACTTGAATGCGGCGATTTTGTACATACATTCGGCGATGTTCACCTATATAACAATCACATTGAACAAGCAAAGACACAGTTGGCAAGGGAGCCCTATCCTTTGCCGGTAATGAAACTCAATCCTTCTGTAACAAACATCTTCGATTTTGTATTTGAGGATTTTACTTTGGAAAATTACCAGTTCCACCCTCATATAAAAGCTGTGGTGGCGGTATAGTATGGTAAAAAAGGCGGATTTGTGGACAACTATTACATTAGAATCAAATGAAAGCTTAAAAGCA
>CAISDV010000018.1 GCA_903884185.1 uncultured Chitinophagaceae bacterium
AGAACAGGTGCGCTGTCAACAAAACCACGTCCATGGACTTCGCCTGTTACTTCCTGCAACCGGAAAAGGAATTCATTCAATTTTTCTTTGATCACTTCATGGTAATCTTTTCCAAATGCATATTTTGAAATTTTTGGAACACCGGCCTCCTGTTTTTGAGAGGGGTAATAATTTTTAAGGAGGGTGATCACGCTCTTTGCACCCGGAACCAGCCGGGTAGGATCAACCCTTAATTCAAAATGGTCTTCCATGTATTTCATAGAACCCTGGAGCCCTTTGTGCAGCCAATTCTCCAGCCGCCTGGCATCTTCATCAAGCCTTTCAGCCCTGGCAATACCACAATGATCAAACCCGCATTGCAGGGCCAGTTGTTTAACAGTATTTGTATGTGTTTGAATAAGCTTCAAAATGTTTTTAAATAAATGATGTCAGCGTATGCAATAATTCAAAAAATAGCATAATTTGTTTATGAATACCCTAAACCTTAGCCCATGAGAACTCCTCTCTCATTTCTCGCTTTTGTACTGGCAATGCCATGTTTTCTTTCCGCACAAGATAAGCTGAACATCAAGTTTGGTAAAATAGCACCGGCCGACTTCGTAATCAAATCGCCGGTTGTGGATTCAAATGCCAATGCCGTAGTTATTGCCGATATAGGCAATTCAACTTTCGAAGGCACCAACAATGGCACTTTTAGCCTGATGTTCAAACGGCACAAGCGTATCAAAATAATGAATAAGAATGGTTTTGAAGCTGCTAAATTTGAAATATTCCTATACTCAAACGGCCCGTCAGCAGAAGAAACAGTAGATCAACTGAAAGCAGTTACCTAGAACCTTGAAGGTGATAAAATAATTGAGACAAAACTAGAAAATAAAAATGTCTTTCGTGAAAACCGGCGTAAACACCTCGTTGTTCAGAAATTCACCATGCCGGATGTAAAAGAAGGATCGATCATTGATATCTCTTACACTATTAAGTCCGACTTTATTTCCAATCTCCAACCCTGGGAATTTCAACAAGAGTATCCTGTTCTCTGGAGCGAATATGAAGTGGGTATCCCTGAATTTTATAAATATGTTCTTTTGGGACAGGGCCGTATGAAATATGTTGTGGACAAAAGCGACCTTTCACGCAGTACTTTTCATTATGCAGTGGGTGGCAATAGCACACAAAGGACTG
This sequence comes from uncultured Chitinophagaceae bacterium, assembly GCA_903884185.1. GTDB lineage: Bacteria > Bacteroidota > Bacteroidia > Chitinophagales > Chitinophagaceae > CAISDV01. The sequence goes on from CAISDV010000018.1 coordinate 1,183, forward strand.
AATCAGGTACTTTCGAAGCAATTGTTGATACGCACAGGTGGGTAATAAAAGATGTGCCGGCATTGAAAGAAGAAAGTTTCACTACCACACTTAGCAATCATATTCAAAAAATGGAATTTCAGTTATCTGCTGTGCAGTTTCCCGGCGGCATCTACCAGGACCGTTTGGGCAACTGGTCAACTGTCAGCGAAAAGTATTTGGCCGATGAGCAGTTTGGCCTCCCCATCAGCAGGGGCAATGGCTGGCTGGATGATGATATTAAACAGATCGTAAAAGGAGCTACCAGTAAAACTGAATCGGCTATTAAAATTTTCAGGTTTGTGAGAGATAATTTTACTTCTACAGGATTTGGCACATTCTTATCGGAGCCTAACAATTTAAAGGATGTATTTAAGAAGAAAAACGGGAATGTAGCTGATATCAATATGTTGCTGATAGCAATGTTGAGGCATGAGAAAATTGGTGCGGACCCCGTAATATTAAGTACAAGGCGAAACGGGGTCATTCACCCCATTTATCCTTTGATGGACAGGTTTAATTACCTTGTTTGTGAAGTAACCGTTGACAGTGCTATGTATTATCTCGACGCCAGTGTGCCCCGACTTGGATTTGGACGGCTCCCGCCATATTGTTATAATGGTAATGCACGTGTGATCAGTAAGCCGCCCGAAAAAACTGTTTTTGATCCGGAGAGCCTCAAAGAATCAAAGATCACTACAGTATTTATTGGTAACGATGAAAAAGATGGGGTAGTGGGATCTTATACTTCTACGCTTGGTTACAATGAATCCTATTCATTGCGCGAGAAACTTGCAAAGATGAAGCTCGAGGATTATTTTAAAGACATTACCAAAGGCGCAGCGGCCGAACTAAAATTCTCGAACCCTGGTATTGATTCCCTAAGGATGTATGATGAACCTGTTAGCCTGAGATATGACATGAAATTGGGCTTTGGTACGGACGATGTGGTATATTTTAACCCAATGCTGAATGATGCGATGAAGGAGAACCCTTTTAAATCTGCTCAAAGATTGTATCCTATCGAAATGCCTTATGTGGCTGATGACACATATATATTTAATATGGAAGTGCCAACCGGGTATAAGGTAGATGAATTGCCAAAATCTGCGCGGGTAAAATTAAATGAGGACCAGGGCATGTTTGAATATATCATCCTGAACAGCGGTAACAATATACAATTCCGGTGCCGCCTCACACTTAATAAAGCGAACTACCAGATGGAGGATTACCAGACCCTTCGCGATTTCTTTACCTATGTTGTAAAGAAAGAGCAGGAACAGATCGTATTTAAAAAGGCTAAATAACCAATGAGCATAATAAAAAAAATAGTATTCCTTCTTTTGTTCTTTATGAATGGATCTTTCTGCGCTTATGCTGCAGAATACCCTGTTTCGGTCATACCGGATTCTTTATTGAAAAAGGCCAATATGGTAAAACGGATGGAACAGACCATCATTGAGATCAAGGGCCCGGGTAAAGCACGCATCTATAGAAAATATGCTTATACTATACTGAATGAGGCAGGAGAGCGGTATGCAGCCTTTTATGATTATTATGACAAGTTTCGAGCGATCAATTCCATAACCGGAACTTTATATGATGCTATGGGGAATAAGTTAAAACAGGTGAAGAAAAAAGACATAGAAGATGTATCGGATAGAGACGAGATGAACCTTATGACTGATTTAAGATTTAAGTACCATAATTTTTATTATAAAAATTACCCATTTACGATAGAATATGAGGAAGAAGTAGAGTTAAACGGAATTGAAAGACTTCCCACCTGGAGCCCATTGCCAGAACCGTACGTTTCTTTAGAAAATAGCAAAGTTATAGTAGTCACTCCCAAAGAATATTCTCTTCGTTATAAAGAATTCAATTATGATAGATTGCCCGTTATTAATGAAGCAGAAAATGGTAAAACATATTTATGGGAGTTGAAAAGCACAATGGCCAGCGAAGGAGAATTATATAGTCCTGAATGGAACGAAATATCTCCAACAGTATTGATTGCGCCTACCGACTTCGAAATAGAAGGCTATAAAGGTAAAATGGATAGCTGGCTACATTATGGGCAGTTTTACAACCAACTCAATTTAGGAAGGGATATCTTGCCCGGCACTACAAAACAGAAGGTACATGAATTGACTGATGGGTTAAACAGTGACAGAGAAAAGGTAAAGGTATTGTACGGTTATCTACAACAAAATACACGATATATCAGCATACAATTAGGAATTGGAGGTCTACAACCCTTTGATGCAACTTTTGTTGCCAATAAAAAATATGGCGATTGTAAAGCTTTATCCAACTTCATGTGTGCTATGTTAAAAGAAGCTGGTATAAAAGCGAACACAGTCCTGATTGAAGGAGGTGATGATGCTACTCCAGTAGTAGCTGATTTCCCGTCGGATCAATTCAATCATGTTATCGCTTGTGTACCAATGCAAAAAGATACGGTTTGGTTGGAATGTACCAGCCAGAATAAACAAGCCGGTTTTATGGGTTCTTTTACAGGAAACAGGAATGCCTTATTAATTGCTGAGGATGGCGGATATTTAGTTAGCACTCCACATTATACGAGTGCTGATAATTTGCAGTTACGTAAAATTAATGCAACAATAGATGCTGACGGCAACCTAGTTGTAAAAGTGAATACCAGATTTACAGGTCAGCAACAAGAATTACCTCATAATTTGATGCATGTAGCTACAAAAGAGGAGCGCGAGAAATACATGAACTCGAGGATCAACCTGCCTACTTATAAAGTACTAAAGATAGATTATTATGAAATAAATGGGCCTTTGCCAATCGTGGACGAATACCTTGAAATAGAATCACCCAATTACGCTTCAATTACAGGGAAAAGGTTATTCGTTATACCCAACTTATTCAATAAAAGCAGTACAAAATTCTCAAAGGAAGGCCAGAGAAAAACTCCAATTGAATTTAGATACGCATTTAAAGATGTTGACACAATTAATATAACAATTCCGCCAGGTTATACCACTGAATCGATGCCTAAAGATGTATCTATCAAAAATGTAGCAGGTATTTACAATATCAGCTTCAAAGTAAATGACAATAAAATTGAAGTAATACGCGTCAATGAGCGAACACAGGGGCGATACCCTGCAAGTGGTTATGACGAACTTGTGAAATTATACGACGAAATGTACAAAGCCGACAGGGCCCGTATCGTTCTTGTAAAAAAAGAAGGATAATTATTTTTCTAAATGCAACCTGTGAAAGAAACGATGCGCCATAGGAGCGATCAATAGCCCGATATTGGTAATGAATGCTACCCCACTGAACAGTGCATACATAGACGAGAACCATTTTCCCGTAACAGTTTGTATTTCGGCCACAGGCCCCATGCCACTCAGGATCATAGATGCATTATGCAATGAATCGATCCAGCTCATCGGCCCCCAGTAATGATAACCTAATATACCTATCATCAAACAAATAAATAATACCAGCACTGCAAATAAAGCACTCCACATCATACGCCGTACAAAAAGATGCCTTGGTAAAAGCGGGTGGCTTTTATGCTCAAAACTGAGAAGGGTGCGTTTTGGGAGATTCTTTGAACTTAACGACATGGGTTAAATATAAACAGGATTATTTACAATTGGAAGGAAGCACCTCATCTATACTTCTTTTGATGTTCATGTAGATCTTTTTCTTTTCTTCATCAAGTGAACCCTTGATAAAAAAAATACACGCATACCCCCTGCAGTTATCAACTATTGGCCAGGTACCAAATGAACCCGGTGCGGAAAGAACTAAACCATTTCCCTTGTCGTCAGCTTCCTGTATCCATGCACCAAGGCCATAACTATAACCCTCTTCTGTTTTTGGTGCATACTTTATTTGCTTGCCTGAAGCATTTGTTTTTAGCATTTCTTCTACTGCTTTTTCACTTAATATTTTTTTGCCATTGAACATCCCTTTATTCAGGATCATAGAAAGAAAATTTATATAATCAATAGCAGCTGAAGATGCGCCACCCGATGGGTTCATGGCCTTCTCACTAAAAAAACTGGTATTATGCATGTTCAACGGGCGCAGGATGCGGTCACTCATCAACTGGTCAAAACTTCTTTTCCCGATCACTTCCAACACACGCCCGGCGATCTTCATTCCCAGGTCGGTATATTGAAATTCTACTCCCGGGTTATTCTCTATTTCATGTTTGGAAGCAAAATCATTTACCTCATCTTCCAGTTTAGCGAAACGGCTCTTTTCTAAAAAACCTTTTTCAGATTGTATGCCGGTCATATGACTAAGGCAATGGCGGATAGTAATAAATTTTTTACCATAAGTATTGAAGATGGGCAGGTATTGCCCTACTTTATCATCAAGAGATAATTTGCCCTGGTCAACAAAGGTCATCACCAATGCGGCAGTAAGCCAGTTACTGCAATTAGCCACAGGTTCCTGGTTATTGGCCTTGAAATCTTCAGTCTCTTTTTTATAAATGACCTTACCTCCTTTATAGATCAGCACCACTACATTTTTGCCCAATTCTTTGTGTGAATCGTCTATTTTTTTGGTCACTTCACTGAAGTTGTACTGGGCCATAGAAAGCAGACATAGTAACAGGAAACCTGCAATTAGACTGCATTTGCGGCAGAGGAGGGTGATTTTATGTGTCATTGTTACCTTATTTAAGGGTTGGATTATCATTTGTGAATATAATGGAAATGTTTTTTCTGCCCCGGGGTTTAACAACCGGGTATGAAAATTGATAACTAGTAAACACAAACAAATTATGAATTTAAATAATTATACAATTAAGGCCCAGGAAACCATCCAGGCAGCGCAACAGGTGGCATTCAATAATGGCAATCCCAATATTGAGACGAACCATTTGCTGAAAACGTTGCTTGCAGATGAGGATAGCCCTGTTGAATACCTGTTAAAAAAGAACAATGTCAATGTTCCTTTTATCGAAAGTAAGATCGATGAAAGCATTAAACGTCTTCCCAAGGCAACGGGTGAGCCGGCTCAATCTGTTAGCCGCGATATGAACAATGCACTGCTGAAAGCCAATGCATCGCTCAAACAATTCGGAGATGAATTTATCAGTGTAGAACAACTTTTATTAGGGCTTCTCCAGGTAAATGATGATTCCGCCAAAATATTAAAAGATGCAGGCCTCACAGAAAAGGGATTGATAGCGGCTATCAAAGAACTTCGCAAAGGATCCACAGTCAATTCTCAAACACAATCACAGCAGTACAATTCATTGCAGAAATATGGAAAGAACCTGAATGAAATGGCACGCAATGGTAAACTCGATCCTGTGATTGGGCGCGACCAGGAGATCAGGAGAACACTTCATATTTTAACCCGTCGTTCAAAAAACAACCCCATCCTCGTAGGTGAACCGGGTGTAGGTAAAACAGCCATTGCCGAAGGACTTGCCATGCGTATTGTGAATGGTGATGTTCCTGAAAATTTAAAGAGCAAGATCATTTATGGATTGGATATGGGCCAGCTGATTGCCGGTGCCAAATACAAAGGTGAATTTGAAGAAAGATTAAAAGCTGTAGTGAAAGAAGTGGCCGACAGCGACGGAGAGATCATTTTATTTATTGATGAGATACATACACTAATAGGTGCAGGTGGCGGTGAGGGGGCGATGGATGCCGCTAATATACTGAAACCCGCATTAGCGCGTGGTGAACTGCGTGCCATTGGCGCCACCACTTTGAATGAGTACCAGAAATATTTTGAAAAGGATAAAGCACTGGAACGCCGCTTCCAGAAAGTATTGGTAGATGAACCAAGTGTAGAGGATGCTGTTTCTATTCTTCGTGGAATCAAAGACAAGTATGAAGCGCATCATCATGTACGTATCAAAGATGAGGCGATCATTGCAGCGGTGGAATTATCGCATCGTTATATCACCGATCGTTTTCTTCCGGATAAAGCTATCGACCTGATAGATGAAAGTGCTGCCAAGCTTAGGCTTGAAATGAATTCCATGCCCGAAGAATTAGACAGGCTTGAAAGAGGTATCCGTCAATTGGAAATAGAAAGAGAAGCCATCAAACGTGAAAATGATACGGCCAAATTAAAAGAACTCTCACAGGAAATTTCATTGCTGAGTGTGGAACGCGATACACTGAAAGCCAAATGGCAGCAGGAAAAAGAGATCGTTGAAAAAATACAGACCGCTAAAGCTAATATAGATCATTTAAAATCTGAAGCAGAACGCGCGGAACGCGATGGTGATTTTGGAAAAGTGGCAGAGATACGTTACGGAAAGATCAAAGAGCAGGAAAAAATTATTACCAATAGTTCTAATGAATTATCAGCACTTAGTGAGAGGCGTTTACTCAAAGAAGAAGTGGATGCAGAAGATATTGCAGAAGCTGTTGCAAAGTCAACAGGTATTCCCGTGTCTAAAATGATGCAAAGTGAAAGAGAAAAATTATTAAACCTCGAAGATGAGTTGCATAAAAAAGTGGTTGGGCAGGATGAAGCGATCACGGCTGTTGCAGATGCGATCAGAAGAAGCAGGGCAGGACTACAAGATCCTAAAAAACCAATTGGCTCTTTTATTTTTCTTGGAACAACAGGCGTAGGTAAAACAGAACTGGCAAAAGCATTGGCTGATTATCTTTTTGATGATGAGAATATGATGACGCGGATAGACATGAGCGAATACCAGGAAAAACATACCGTTTCGCGATTGGTGGGAGCGCCTCCGGGATATGTGGGTTATGATGAAGGCGGACAGTTAACAGAAGCAGTACGCCGGAAACCTTATAGCGTTGTGTTGCTGGATGAGATCGAAAAAGCACACCCCGATGTATTCAATATATTATTGCAAGTATTGGATGATGGGCGCCTGACAGATAATAAAGGGCGCGTGGTGAACTTCAAAAACACCATCATCATCATGACAAGCAATATGGGCAGCCAGTTGATACAGGATGCATTTGAAAAGATGAACGAGAAGAACAGGGATACCGTCATAGAACAGACAAGACTCGAGGTAATGGACCTATTAAGGCAAAATATGCGCCCCGAATTCCTCAACAGGGTGGATGAGATCATCATGTTCCGGCCTTTGGCTAAAAATGAGATAAAAGGCATTATTAACATTCAATTGCAGGGTTTGAAGGACCTTGTTGCGAAGAACGGTATCAACCTCGGTTTCAGTGAATACCTGCTCGACTACCTGGCCGAAAACGGGTATGAGCCACAGTATGGTGCAAGGCCACTTAAACGACTGATACAGAAAGAGATAGTAAATAAACTAAGTAAAAAAATACTGGCAGGCGATATAGACAAAAGCAAACAGGTTTTGGCCGATGTTTTTGACAATAATGTGGTCTTCAGGAACGAAGAATAAACGATATTAACGCACAGTAGGCACAGATTAAATTTTTCTGTGCTACTTTGCGCCCGAATTTAATAATTACAGGCCTGGAAAGGACCTAAAAACAAAAGGAGTTATTTATGCCGATGAAACAAAAGGAAGTACAGATCATCATAGAACCAAAGGATATGTATGTAGGAAGTGATACCGCAAGTGTTACACTTACCATGTTTGGAGACTACGAAAGTGATGAGTGTGCCGCTGCAAACGAAGTAGTAAAGGCCTTACTGAAAAAATACCCTGAACAATTGAGATTGAATTTCAGGCATTTTCCGCTTACCCGTATCCATCAGCGCGCAATGAAGGCAGGAGAAGCTGCAGTTGCTGCCGGGCAGGAAGGTAAATTTTGGCCTATGCACAATATGATGTTTGATAACAGAAGAAACCTGGGTACCATCACATTAAAATCTTACGCCAAAGAAATTGGTGTTACCAATAAACATTTTCTCGAAGAACTGATGAACTCCACTTATGGATGGCAGGTACGTGGTGATCTTTCTACTGGTTTGGAAAGAGGAGTTAGGGATGTGCCTACTTTTTTCGTGAACGATGTTTTGGTTACTGGCAAACCCACTTTGCTTAACCTGAGCACTGCCATTGACAAAGCGATCCTTACTGCAAAAAAATCGTCAAGGAAAAAAACTTTGGCTAAGTAAGAATAGTAAATAAAGTATAAAGGTATATAAAGTAAAAGCCCCCGTTCAGGCGATGCCGAAACGGGGGCTTTGTTATGAAAGTGATTTTCTTATTACTGCGCTTTTACAAATTCTATTTTTTCCTTTGTTCCCTCATCAGCAAATATTAGCCTCTCTGGTTTTATAGAGATAATACTGTCTTTAGATGAAGTACCATCCTCGCGTGTTCTTGACAGGTATTTATGATCTGCTGATATGGCCCATTTCATGGATTGCGAACCTTGTGGAGCACTAACATCCAGTGTGCCGTCGGCTTTATATTCATAGACCAGCCCTTTAATAATATCATCAAGCCCTTCAAATCCAGCCATCTGTTCAGCCTGTTCAGCGTTAATTTTTCGAACTCTTTCTATCATGGCTTTTTTTGCCGAGCCCACAGAAGCATCATCTACTTTCCATTTTCCGAGAATGTCTTTTTCGGGATCGCCTTTAATGGTAAATGCAGATAGCATGAAAACTGCGAAGAGAAGGCTTGTTATTCTTTTCATGATGTTTTTTTATTAGATGATAAAACAAGATACTCAATAAGATTAATCGATCAGCATATTATGGGGCTTTCCATACATTATTACTTTCATCGGCATCCATATAAATGCCACCTTTTAATTGCACGGACTGTATTGTTTTTTTGGTGTTGAGATTCACTGTTGCCTGTTTTTGATCTGTGCTCCAAATTTCAGGTGTCTGGTGGAATATCTCAAAAGTGCCGTCAGAAAAATTTGCTATTATATCTACAGGTGCTGCAAAGCCACCAATATTTTGAATGGTTACAGTATATCCTTGTTTTGATTTATTTACACTTTGAATGGCCAGGTCAATATAGTAGTTGCTGAAATACCAGTTTGACCAGAACCAGTTGAGGTTCTTTTCTGAAACATCATTGAATGTGTTGAAAAAATCCCATGGAGTAGGATGTTTGCCATGCCAGCGGTTCATGTATTCATGCAGGCATTTGCGAAACATGTCATCGCCCAGAATATCTTTTACAGCCAGGTATGCGAGTGCAGGCTTGCCATAGGCATTATTCCCATACGCTGCATTTTTCACAACATTGGCAGGGGTGATGATCGGCATATCTTCTTCTGCAGACGGATCATGTATCCAGCCATTGATTCGGAACTGTTTGAAAAAACCTTCTGCTCTCTCAGTTCCTAGATCTGCACGCCCAATCAGTAATTCAAAAGTGGTGGCCCATCCTTCATCCATAAAAGCATAGCGGCTTTCATTGATGCCCATATAAAAAGGGAACCAGGTATGTGCGATCTCATGCTCTACCACAAACCTTGAAAAAACAGTGTCTTTGTTGGTGCCATCATTCACCATCATCGGGTATTCCATATCGGCATAACCCTGGAAGATGGTTGTTTTTGGGAATGGATAGGGAACACCCGGCCAGTTATGTGATAACCAGTCAAGTGAATGCCGCCCAAACCCAACCATACTGTGAAAATCTGCAGCAGTATCATTAAATGCGGATTGTACACTTGCACGGCGGTGTGTTGCATCATCCACCACCACGCTCGATGCATCCCATACAAAATGATCGCTCAACCCCAATGTCATATCCGAAATATTGCTGGCTTTCCATGTCCATGTGTTCACTGCATTCTGTGTGGTCACAGTATTTGAGGCAAGCTCACTAAGTGTGGCAACATGTATTATGTCATCACTGGTCATAGATTGTTCCAGCCTCTGAACATAAGTGGGCTGCAATACCTTACTCGCATTTTGAAGATCACCCGTTGCCCAAACGATATAATTTTTGGGAACGATCACATTCAAAGTATAGTCATTGAAATCGTTATAAAACTCCTGCTGGTCGGTAAAATCCATCCGGTCCCATCCAAGGTAATCATCATACACAGCCACGCGCGGATAAAAATAAGCAAGGAAAAAAGTGGTAGAGTCTATCATTCCTTCCCTATTGCTTTCCAGTGAAATGCGGTAATGCCATTCGATTACCAGTTGTACTGAATCATGCGGCAGCAATGATTTGCCAAGGTCTACCATCTTCCAGGTATTATTTCCGGCATCATCGTCCCATGGCCTTTCTTTTCCGTTTACACGAAAACCGTCAATAAATACTCCCTGTGTCAGGTAAGCAGAATCTATATCTCCATTGCGTATAGAACCCGGTTTATGTATGTTCTGCATCAGTCTCATTACGATCCTTTTCATCGTATCGGGACTGTTATTGAAGTAGGTGATCACTTCATTCCCCGAAATATTTCTTCCTGGAGGTAATGCGCTTACAGTAATATTATATCGCGCAGTATTCTGCCAGTAATTTTTCCCGGGCCGGCCATCCGGTGATCTTGTTTCCTTTTTAAAAGCATGCTGTACATCGCGTGGGATATATAATGATTGGGCTTCAATGTTCTGGATGAACAAAGAACTAATGATGAACAGGCAAATACGATGCAGCATAAATATTTACGATTTAAGATTTACAATTTACGATTTGTCCCGTATCCCGCATCCCCCCATCTCGCATCCCCCATCACAAATAGCTCAACCACCAATAACTATGTGTGCTTTTATAATGATTATATTTTTTGCATAAAGGATACATGATGATCACCAGCAGTAGCCATATACCATAAACTGTAAGTAGGCTATAACCAAAACTAGAAGGGCGAAAACCTGTCAATGACTGCGGTTCAAATGCATCTTTCATCGTATATCCCGATGCAAAGAAACAGATCATACATGCCACATGTATAATATAAAAATGAACAACAAAATAGAATAGAGGCACCCGGCCAAAAATATTGGCAACTGAAGTAAACCAATTTTTTATTTTTTCGATCAATGCCAATACTATCATCGCCGGCCCCAGTGTGATGCAGAGGTAGAGCATCGAAGGCGGGTATTTACTCACATTTATGAACGAAAAAAAAGTGAAGAGTCCTCTGGGTTGTTCTTTCCAATGGGAAGGGTCGCCATAACCGTTACAAAAGCGAACAATAACAAACAACATGATCAGCGATGTTCCCAGTTGTAATAAAAATTTTCTTCGGGCAGCGGCATCCACATTTGGAGTAAACATTTTCCCAAGGCAATAACCCATGATCATTACGCCCGTCCATGTGCAAGTAAATATAGATATAAGACAAAAATTGGCGGTTAAATCAATGCTATGAATAACTAGAGGTGATGCAGCTCTTCCAATGACATGCCTTTACTAAGCCATCAATAGCCTTCTTCTTCTTCTTCAAAATCATATTAAGCGACCTGCATCATCTGCAAGAGATCTCGAAGGTATGGAAGATAATGATACTTTCAACGGCTCA
>CAISDV010000019.1 GCA_903884185.1 uncultured Chitinophagaceae bacterium
GTCTATACCAAAGTAGCCGTTGAAATACCCGCTCCAGCCCCAGTTAAAGTGAAAGTAATTGGAACTGTCATACCCATCAGCTACAAAACAATGCCCACCTTGGTTACCACTCCCTGTATATATTATAGGTCTTTTGGCATTCAATTCATTTTCTAGCATACTTATCCAAACACTATCGGTATAGTTGCTTCTCTGCAAACCTTGAATCGAGTTGTCATAACCAAAATTGTTTGGTAATGCATCTTGTGCGGTATTGCTATACAAGCCATTTTCATTTGTTGCATAAGCCCCACTTCCATCTACCTCAGCAACGCCATAATCCATGTTTACGCTAACTCCACAATCGTACATCAGCGTAGCTACGGCATTAATTTGAGTAGAACTTGACTTCCGTGCAAGATTATTTGGCATCTCGCTCCATTGATAGGTAGTACTGTCGAAGTTGGCAGTGGTTGGCCCCAAATAAGAGTAGGTAGCTGGTATATAAGTGTGTTTGCCAGAGCCTTTTGCAGGATAATTCCAATACTTTAGCACCTGCGCCATTGCAGTTGCAACACATCCAGTAATTGATTGTGCCCCAAACTTGTTGTCGTAAGGGCATAGGGCATTATAGGTGTAGGGAGGGCCTGAATATTCTGAATATTGATCCCAGGTTGTTTTCACTAGTGGCAATACCCCTTTGTTTCCAGTGCCAAATAGTTCGATTTTATTTCTTTGTGGAGGTTGCTTTAATTGTTCCCAACGGTTCTTGATATTGATTGTTGCTGTTGATTTATTATTTCTGGCATAAGCAATTCTTTTTGAATAATCAGTCAGCCAATCCTTCATTTGTATGGGCAATTGTTTTGTGGCAGTATCAAAATTGCTTTCTGTGGAATAGCCCAATATGGGCGTGGCAATATCATCTCCCGAAACAATCACAAAGCCCTTGGCAGTAGTAAGGTTGAATATATAAAAGGAAATGTGACCATCTTTTCCTATTGCTTCATAAGCCAATTTAAGGTTGTCTGCACTACTTAATTTATGTAGACTGATTTTTGTCAACAAGAAGTTGTATCCTACAAATTTTGCAGTGCTATCATCAACCGGGCTGGCAAAAGTGGCAACCAATGGCAGAAATAATAAAATTGATAAAGCAATTCTTTTCATGTTTTTTAATCAATTACAACAAGTTTTTTTATGCTCATCCATGTAAACCAAAAAGCAATGTTACATAACTATCTGCTTCCTTAGCATATTTTTTAGGCTAATCCTAATTCTTTCTTGCCGTTTTTAAGTATTTATTGCGTGATAAATTATAAACAACTAAAGTCATTTAAAATTGTTCCTTTGTGCAAAATAATTAACATGGGCATCTGGAATCAATTTGCAGAATATCTCTTTATAAAGAAACGCGACCCCAAGCAAGAGCGCACCCAGTGGGAGAAGTATATGCACGGTATGAACCGAATTTCGTTGTTTATGTTTTTGATTGGATTGCTTGTTATTCTTTTCAAGGCAATCATTCTGCCTTTGGTACATGGGGGTAAATAAAACAGTTTATCTATTTCTACATCTAACAATAATCCCTAAAAGGCATATAATAATATGTATCAAGGGTTGTGTAAACATCATGTAAGGGTTGTGTAAACATCATGTGAGGGTTGTGGAAACATCATGTGAGGGTTGCGAAACATCATTTATGGGTTGCGGAAAC
>CAISDV010000020.1 GCA_903884185.1 uncultured Chitinophagaceae bacterium
CCTTAAGCGTTGCCAGCGTTTCCATGATGACCTCATGTCAGAAACAGTTGGATGATGCTTATGCCAACCCTAACGCATTGGTAGTGGAGCCGCCGGAAACACTTTTGCCGAGTTTGATCGGTAGTATCATAGGTAGCTCAGCTGCTTCAGGAAGTGCTTATGGATTGGCAGGTGATGCATTATTAATAGGCCGCTATATACAATACTGGGGTACCCTTTCAACAACGTTTTCTCCTATTTCATTTACTGCGTCCAACTCATCTAATTATGATGCGATGGGCGGAACAATTACCACCAGTGATAACCTTGGTTCACTCTGGGCAGCCTTTTATTTTGGGCAGGGTGCTAACCTGAACGCTATGGTAAATTTTGCAGCAGGACAGAAAAAATGGGATTATGTGGGATCTGGCCAGGCGCTTAGAGCCTGGGGATGGCTGGGAATAGCCAATGAGTATGATAACGCTGTTATTGTAAAAGAAGCTTTTGATCCTAGCCGCCAGCAATTTGATTATGATGCAGCCTCTTTGGCCTATGATTCATGCAGGGCTGCTTGTTATAATGCTATAGCTAATTTGAGCAGGACCGATGGAGCTGTAAGCCCGGCAAATTTCGCAATTGGTGATGCTTATTTTTATGGCGGCGATGTAAACAAATGGAAGAAGTTTGTTTATGGGATATTAGCGAGGTCATACGGATACCTCCACAATAAATCTACATATGCTCCGGATTCTGTGATCAAATACGCTAACCTGGCAATGACTTCCAATGCAGATAATGCAACCTGTAAATTTTCAGGTGGTGGATTATCAGGCCAAAATAGCTACATGGGAATATTCAGGGGTAATGTGGGTTCAATCAGGCAAGGCTCATATATAGCTAGTTTGATGACAGGTGCAAATACAACAGCTTTTGTTGGAGTAAATGATCCAAGGACCTGGTATATTTTAAGAGATAACCCTAATGGTACTTTTAAAGGCATATTTCCATGGAATGCACCTTCTGGTCTCGCTACATCAGATCAGCCAAGTAATTTCTGGGGAAGCACATTTGCAACAACAGCAGCTCCAGCAAATGAAAATGCCTGCCGTTATATCTTCAGGAATACAGCTGAATTTCCGATCATGACCGCTTCAGAAATGCAATTCCTGCTGGCTGAAGCAGCTTACCGTAAAGGTGATAAAGCTACAGCGCTGACTGCCTATACAAATGGTATCAGCCTGAATTTTGATATGCTTACTACTAACTATGCGACCAATGTTCCAGCTGCAAATGTGATCACACCGGCTATCAAAGCTGCTTACCTGGCTAATGCCGCAGTGGTGCCTAGCAGCGCTGGTTTGACACTGACACATATCATGTTACAGAAATACATCGCGTTATATGCATGGGGTGTACAGGAAACATGGACCGATATGAGGAGATACCATTATACTGACATTGATCCGGTTACCACCAAACAGGTATATGCTGATTTTATAATTCCACCTGCCGGATCACTTTATACTAATAATAATGGTAAACCGGTATATAGGGCAAGGCCAAGGTATAATTCAGAATTCCTGTATGATATCCCTTCCCTGAAAGGTATTGGAGCACTTGACGGTAGTGGTTCACAGGTTATTGATTACCATACTAAAGAATGCTGGTTCTCTTCAAAATAATTTTAACCCTAAAAAGATAACAGGATGAAACGAAATATTCTATTTATAACGGCGATCGCATCAGCACTTGTTTTTTATGCGTCATGCACAAGAGATACTACCTACAGGGCACCATTTACACCCTCAACCGGTACTGGTATGGCTTACTTGCGCATTATTCACGCTTCGCCATCTTTCAGGGCTATTTATGGCATAGCCGATTCTTTTAATGTATATATCAACAACGCTAAGGTCAATTCACCTTTCATGACATTTGGTAGTGTATTCCCTGCCCAATCCTCAGCATCCGGATTGAATGGGTATATGTCTGTTCATGCGGGGCTTCAGCAGATCAGGCTATCGGTTAATGGAATAGTGTCTGTAGATTCCCTGACCATTACCAATTATACCAAGGTCATGGTAGCAGACCAATACTATAGTTTCTTTATTACTGATTCTATCAATTCGGGCAAGGACAGTTCGCAGATATTTGTACAGGATAATTTCACTACACCGATACAGGGATATTATAATTTGCGTTTTGTAAATGCTATTACTAATGATTCTGCATCAATTGCTGCCGGAACCAATGCCACTTTTGATATATTCTCCTATTCACGTAATACTTCTATCTGGACAAAGATCAGGTCAGATTCAGCCACATCATTCCAGCTGTTAGGTGGTAACCTCGGTGTAACAGATACATTCTATATCACCAGGAACCCAACAACAGCAGGGCTTCCTCTTACATCGCGTGTGGTACTTGCCAAAATAGCTTTTACTCCAACCAACCAAAGAAGCTATACCTTGTTTTACAGGGGTGATGGTACTTTGACATCAGGAACAAAGGCAAGGACGCTCACAACGTACGTTCATAATTAAACTATCATATTATCTTTTTAGAAAGGCTGCCTGTGAAGGCGGCCTTTTTTATTTACCGGTTTTAACTTTATTATTTCTTTCCTTGTCATACTTTCATAAAAAAAATGAACTCAATGAAAGCATTTATATTCTCAGTATTCCTGGTTTGTTCAGTAATCGGCCATGGACAGAGTATCACAGATATTACAAAAAGTATTTCGCAAAAAGGGCTTAGCAGTGATGATATTGGCGCGGGGCTGAAAGAAGCCTTGTCAGTTGGCGCGCAACGCGGCACTGCACAATTATCAGCTACTGATGGGTTCTTTAAAAATACTGCCGTTAAAATAATGATGCCACCGGAAGCCCAAAAGGCTGAAAGTACATTGCGTGGTATGGGGTTGGGCAAACAAGTGGATGATGCGATCCTCTCTATGAACCGCGCAGCAGAAGATGCCGCCAAAAGTGCAGCACCCATTTTTGTAAATGCTATCAAACAAATGACCATCCAGGATGCAGTTGGTATTTTGAAAGGAGGCGATACTGCTGCAACAAAATATTTGAGAGGAAAGACAACCGCTTCGCTCACAGATGCCTTCAGGCCAATTGTTCAGGGTTCACTAGGCAAAACAGATGCAACCAAATATTGGAACACTGTTTTCTCAACCTATAATAAAATACCCTTCACTAAAAAAGTGAACACTGATTTGATAGCGTATGTAACTGACAAAGCACTTGCGGGTATTTTTTACCAGTTGGCATTGGAAGAACAAAAAATACGAAAAGACCCTGTGGCACAAACAACAGATCTGCTGAAAAAGGTTTTTGGAAAATAAGTTTATGTACGATGTCAGATGTACGATGTTAGATGTGCCCCATCTCGAACCCCGCATCTCGCATCACATATCCCGAATCCCGCATCTTATTAATTAACCACTTCTCCACAGGAATGTGGATATTTCCTGTTTTCTACACCTAAATGTGTATGTTCGCAGGTACTAAAATAGACGGAAAGTGCGATTAAAATCCCTGGAAATAAAAGGTTTCAAAAGTTTTGCTGATAAGACAGTTGTAAGTTTTGATGAAGGCATCACTGGTATCATAGGCCCTAATGGTTGTGGCAAGAGTAATATCATAGACAGCATCCGCTGGGTGATAGGTGAGCAGAAAATATCTGCTTTACGTAGTGAGAATCTCGATGCACTCGTGTTTAATGGTTCAAAAACGCGTAGCCCGAGCGGGCTTGCAGAAGTAAGCCTCACTTTCGAGAATACAAAGAATTTATTGCCAACAGAATTCAACACGGTTACTGTTACACGCCGTTTTTATAAAAATGGTGAGAGTGAGTACCGTTTGAATGATGTGAGCTGCAGGCTGAAGGATATTCATAATTTATTCCTTGATACAGGTGTAAGCAACGATAGTTATGCGATCATCGAACTGGGAATGGTGGATGATATCATCAAAGACAAAGAGAACAGCCGTAGAAAAATGCTGGAGCAGGCTGCCGGTATCACCATTTACAAAACAAGAAAGAAAGAAGCGAAAAATAAACTGGATGCAACTGAACAGGACCTTGCACGTATTGAAGATCTTTTATTCGAGATCAATAACCAGTTAAAGACACTCGAAAGCCAGGCCAAAAAAGCAGAGAAATATTACGAGATCAAAAAGGAATACAAAGAGATATCTATTGAGCTGGCAAAAGCTGCACTGGAAGGATTCAATATTACTTACAGGGATTTGAATGAACAACAGGAAGCAGAGATCAATAAAAAAATACAGTTAGAAACAGAGATCGCTACAGAAGAAGCATCAGTGGAACAGGAGAAAGTAGGCTTTATTGAAAAAGAACGCGCCCTGCAAAATATGCAGCACGAATTTAATGACCTGCAACAGGATCTCCGCAGCAAGGAAAATGATAAAAACCTTTCCGCACAAAAACTTCATTACTTAAAAGAAAAGGAAACCAACATTAAAGATTTCCTGGAAAAAGCAGAAGGGCAATTAAAAGGTATTGAAGATTCAATTGCATTCAGCCAGTTACAGGTAGGAGAGGAAGAAAATAAATTGCAGGAAATGCAATTACTTCTTGATGCGGCTAAATCAGGATCAGACGATAAGCGAAATATATTCGATGAAAAGAGAAGTGCAGTTGATGGTTTGCGTGAACAACACCGCCAGATTCAGCATAGCCAGTTTGACGCAGAAAAAACAGTGGCAGTAGCAGATACTTCCATTCAAAACCTGCAAAGGGCGGCTACGCAATTAAACGAAGAAAAACAAAACAGGGATACACAGTTACAGCAATTGAATATTGAACTGGTGGAAAAGGAAGCATTGCTGGAAACCAAGAGGACAGACCTGCAGCAATTGCAGGAGCGTCATGAAAGAACGAAAGAACAAATATTTGAGACGCAACAGCAACTGGAAGGCCTGCGTAACCAACTGGCAGAAGAAAGCAGGAAGCTGGATGCACGGCGCAATGAACACGACCTTCTGAAAAGCCTGATTGATTCAATGGATGGCTATCCTGAAAGCGTAAAATTCCTGCACAAGAATCCGGATTGGAATCATACTGCGCCTCTTTTATCAGATATTATTTATGTAAAAGAAGAATTCCGCACTGCAGTAGAAAATGTGCTGGAACCTTATCTGAATTATTATGTGGTGAACGACCTGCGCGAAGCATTGCAGGCAGTTCATTTACTGGATGCCAATAAAAAAGGGAAAGCGAATTTCTTCATGCTGGATAAGCTGAGCGAAGGGGTGGTTGATACACACCAGCCGGACGGAACTATTCCTGCATTGAGTGTGATAGAAGTGGATGATCAGTATAAAAAATTGGCAGAATATCTTTTGGGTAATGTATATATCGCTGAGAATGATGAAGCGATAGAGCATTCCAATGGGGCTATCGTTTTGGAAAAAACAGGTAAATATGTAAAGGGAAGGTTTACATTGACCGGTGGCAGCGTGGGATTGTTTGAAGGAAAGAAGATAGGGCGTGTGAAGAACCTGGAGAAACTGCATGATGAGATTGTATTGCAGGATGCCGTAGTAAACTCACTGAAAGCAGAGATACAATTAAGGCATAATGCAGTGATCAGCTTTAATGAACAACTGAAAGAGAATACGATCAGGCAAACAGAGAACGAGATCAGTCAGCTTACCAACCAGGTATTCGCTGCAAAAAATAAAATAGAAAATTTACAGGCTGCACAACATAACGCACAGATCAGGCTTGAAGACATTGAAAATCGTTTACAAGCCGAACATGCTGCCGTTGCTTCTACAAGAGAAGAATTGGTGAGGTTGAACGCCAGCCTTCAGCAGACAAGCGAAGAGATGAAGGTTGTGGAGCAGGATTATCAACAGGCTGAAGAAGGATACAATTTCGCTTTACTGCAATACAATGAAAGCAACCTGCAATTAACAAAGCAACAAAGCAGGATCGCATCGGTACAGCAGGAACTGGATTTTAAACAAAACCAGCTGAATGACCTGCACCAGCAGATCACAGCCAATTCAGTATTACTTACAGAAGCTTCTGTAGATATTGAAGAAGCAGAAAAAGCAGTGGCAGCCTCTGAGAATTTATTGCTTGAATTATTGCGTAAAAAAGAAGAAGAAGAAAAGAAACTCAACGAAGCCGACCAGGCATATTATAATTTGCGTAATGCTTTGCAGGAAAAGGAAAGTGCACTCAGGCATAAAGTGAAGAGCAAAGAAATGATCGAGCACCTGGTGGGTGAGATCAAAGACCGACTGAATGAATTGAAACTGCAGTTGGCAGGAATGAAAGAAAGGTTGAACGTAGAATTCAAAGTAGAGCTTGACCAAATACTCGACCAGCCAAGGATCACTGAAACACCACTCGAAGAATTGCAGGCAACTAACGACAAGATGAAGAAAAGGCTGGAGAACATGGGAGAGATAAACCCAACTGCCATTGGAGCGTTTACGGAAATGAAAAAACGCTACGACTTTATCCTTGAACAAAAGAATGACCTTGTCTCTGCCAAAGAAAGTTTGTTGCAAACGATACTTGAAGTGGAAGCAACTGCTAACCAGCAATTCCTTGATACGTTCCATAAAGTAAGGGAGAACTTCCAGAAAGTGTTTAAAGCCCTCTTTACCGAAGAAGATACGGCCGACATGATCATGGAGAACCCTGAAAACCTTGCTGAGACCGGAATTGACATCATTGCAAAACCCAAAGGCAAACGCCCTTCTTCTATCTCGCAATTGAGTGGAGGAGAAAAAACTTTGACCGCAACGGCGTTGTTATTTGCTATCTATTTAATTAAACCGGCTCCATTCTGCATCCTGGATGAAGTAGATGCACCATTGGATGACGCCAACGTGGGCAAATTCACCAACATGATCAGGCAGTTCAGCGAGAACTCACAGTTCATCATTGTTACGCATAACAAGATGACCATGGGCGCTGTGGATGTAATCTATGGTGTGACCATGCAGGAACCAGGTGTAAGTAAATTGGTTCCGGTGGATTTCAGGAGCCTGAATTAACGGCCTCACTTTCTATACTTTATTTACTTCAACTGGCTTTGTTCCTTTTGGAAGACCTGTAAGCCTATGTACAAAACGGTCATTATACTCTATATACTTTGCTTCGGTTCTTATATACTATTCTGCCGCCAGCCCGATTACTTTGATGGTGAAATTACTTCTGCCACTATTCATTTGGCAAAAGACAGTGCATTAAATAAACAGGTTCCCAAAGCTTTCTTTACAGTAGGGAAGGATAGTTTTTCTATTGCTGCTGCTTATCCCTTTCGTAGTTTGAAAGAAGGAGAGGGAGTGAGTGTGATCTACGATTCTTCAAAACCTGCAAAGGCGGCTGTTTATAGCTGGTGGGGGTATTGGATCACTATTGGAGAACTGACAATTTCGATATTACTTTTATTCGTCTTATTCCAAATAGCAGTGGCTGTTACTAAACGCCCTTCTGCAGAATCACTGGTGGAGCAATTAGAACACAAAGAAGAAAAAAAGAAAAAGTATAGCGATTAATCAACTAATGAGGCAATGATTTATTTTATATACCGCTTGATCTCCCTCTCTGTATCCCTTGCTTTGATAGATTCTCTTTTGTCGTGGGTCTTTTTGCCCCTGCCCAGGCCGATCTCTACCTTGACAAAATTCTTTTCGTTGAAGAAGACGCGGAGAGGTACAATGGTAAATCCTTTCTCTTTTATTTTGGATGCAAGCCTGCTTAATTCTTTTTTGTTAAGTAATAATTTTCTGTCGTGCACCGCTATGTGGTTATTCATTGTGCCGTGAGAGTATTCGGCGATATATAGACCTCTTACCCATAATTCATTTCCTTCGAACATACAGAATGCATCATTGAAACTCAGTTTGCCTTCACGCAGGCTTTTTACTTCCGTTCCCAGCAAAACAATACCCGCCACATATTTATCATCAATGAGGTAATTGAAATAAGCCTGCCTGTTGTTCATTTCTTTTGCCATGCCTTGCTCACACTTGAAAATTTTGATGAAGCACGCGCTGCGAAGCGGCTTAGTTTTTAAATAAGATGATCAGCTGCGACAGTTTATCTTTCAGCAGTTTGCGGTCTATGATAAAATCAAGGAACCCGTGTTCGAGTAAAAACTCGCTTCGCTGGAATCCTTCGGGAAGGTCTTTTTTAATTGTCTCTTTGATCACGCGCGGGCCTGCAAAACCAATCAGGGCGCCGGGTTCAGCGATATTCAGGTCGCCCAGCATACCAAAGCTTGCTGAAATGCCACCAAAGGTTGGATCGGTCAACAAGGAAATATAAGGAAGTTGAGCATCACTCAGTTGAGAGAGCTTGCCACTTGTCTTTGCCAATTGCATTAAACTGAATGCACTTTCCATCATACGTGCGCCACCGCTTTTTGAGATCACAAGAAATGGTAAGCGGTGTTCGATACAATGATCAACTGCGCGACTGAATTTTTCTCCCATGACACTTCCCAATGAACCACCAATGAATTCAAAATCCATACAGGCGATCACGATTCCTTCTCCATTCACTTTTCCTACTGCCACGCGCATAGAGTCTTTCAGATCGGTCTTGGCATGAATATCATCCAAACGTTTCTGGTAATTTTTGAGATCGGTGAAGTTGAGAAAGTCTTTGCTGAGGATGTTTCCAAACAATTCGGTGTATTCATTGTTATCGAAAACGATCTCATAATATTCGTCGCTGCCAATGCGGTGGTGGTAGCTGCATTTGGGGCAGACAAACAAATTCTCTTTCAGGTCTGAAGTGGTAGAAATGAGATTACAATTCGGACATTTGTTCCAAAGCCCTTCGGGTGTTTCCTTTTTATCGGCAGTAGAAGTGAGGATGCCTTTCTTCTTTCTCTTGAACCAACTTCTGCGCGCCGCATCTTCATGCTGAACCTCTTCCTCCCCGGTTAAATTGGCTTCTAAGTCTTCTTCAAATTCTTTTTTCATACTCGCATTTCAATGGGTAAGATAACAAAACTGAAACGGACCAACTACTATCCATAAATATCATACCATAAAAAATGGCAATAGATATTATGCGATGGTAATACTTTTATCGAGGTATACATCCTGTGTGGCATTCAGCAATTTCACACCTTCTGCAAACGGTCGCTGGAAAGCTTTCCTGCCTAATATCAATCCCATACCACCTGCACGTTTGTTCACTACTGCTGTTTCCACAGCATCTGCCATATCGCTTGCGCCTTTGCTTTCGCCACCACTGTTGATCAAACCTACACGTCCCATATAACAATTCACTAATTGATAACGGCACAGGTCTATCGGGTGATCGGTAGTTAATTTATCATATACCAGCGGAGAGGTCTTGCCATGTTTGGTAGCAAGGAAACCACCGTTATTGGTAGGTATTTTTTGTTTAATGATATCAGCCTGCAGCGTAACACCCAGGTGATTTGCCTGCCCGGTCATATCAGCAGAAGTATGGTAATCTACTCCATCCACTTTAAAGCCGTTGTTACGCAGGTAGCACCAAAGGATGGTACACATACCCAGTTCATGCGCATATTCAAATGCTTCGGCCACTTCTTTTAACTGGCGTGCACTTTCTGCACTTCCCCAATAGATGGTTGCACCAACACCTACTGCGCCCATATTCCATGCACTCTTTACGGTGCCAAACATGGTCTGGTCAAATTTATTGGGAAGGCTCAGAAATTCATTGTGATTGATCTTTACAATAAAAGGGATCTTGTGTGCATACTTGCGGCTCATGATGCCCAGTACGCCAAAAGTAGAAGCCACACCATTGCAGCCACCTTCCATTGCAAGTTTTACAATATTCTCAGGATCAAAATAAATTGGGTTCGGAGAAAATGCGCTGCCACCACTGTGTTCAATCCCCTGGTCAACCGGGAAAATGCTGCAATAGCCCGTATCGCCCAAACGGCCATGGCCCAGCAATTGTTCCATACTGCGTAGTGTCTGGTTATTGCGGTTGCTCTGGCTCCAGATCTTATCCAGGTGATCGCCGCCAGGCAAATGCAACTGGCTCTTATCTATGGTCTTGGATTGATGGTTTAAAAGATACTCGGCTTTATCGCCTAAAAGTTGAACGGTCTGTTGGTTTGCCATTAGTCAGGTATTTGTGATCCCAGATTAGGTTCAGCAAATATAAGGATGTGGGGTAAAAGAATGGCTAGGGAGGGGGGATAAATGTGGATGGCTTTAGGATAAGATATTGAGATACAAGTGAATGTGTTGATGATAATTGCGAAAGCCAATGTTAGATGCAGTTATAATTTCCTTACAACGACTTCTTTAATAATAATACTGCCTTGGCCTTCTCTTCCATGAAGGTGGATTCGTATTCCACTATATACTGTAGGAGTAAATCTTATTTTATACTCTTTTGGTGCGTCATTTGGTGGTGTTTGAAACTCAATTGGCGAAAGAGTTGAATTATTTCCTTGTGTATCATGCAACCACAATCTAAAGCCCATTGTGCTATTAATTGAGGATGAAACTTTGCAGATTACTTCGTACTTCCGTCCTATAATTATTGAATTTGTTAAATCATAAAATGCTCCATTCTCGCCATTGGCTTGCCAAGTTCCGGGAATGGCTTGTAACACCAAATGACCATTTTCAATTTTGACGGTATCTTTAGTTTCTTGAGTTCCCCAATAATTTAAATTCCAAACGTGCTTGTCAGAAGAAAAATCCTCAAAGAATATCTTTTCGTTCGGAATGAGTTTGCTAAAAATAAATTTATACAAGAAATTGAAAACAGGAATTGAAATAATAATTATTAATAAAAGAGTAATAATATTGGTCTCGATTTTAGTGAACAAAAAATCAGATATTTTCCCAAACAACTTGTTTAAACCATTTACCTTATAGCGCTTAATGGCAGTATAAATATCTTTTCCGAACTCATTTAATAAACCAAGAATAACACCTGTTATTATAAATGTTATAATTTGTGACCAGGTAAATTCTTTGTTTAATATTTTGATCCCCTTTTTCATTTTATAATTGCAACCAGCACTTAAAAGTACGCATCTTTATTTAATCCGGGAGTGCACTGGTTGTGCCGAAGGAGGCTCTGCTAGAACGGAAAACAATATCCTCAATAAGCAGATTAGAAGTACGTTTAAACATAGATGATCTCAGATTCTATTGCTTGATAGTATTTGGGTTTTATCCCTTTTCTGGATACCAAATCAACGTTCTTTTGCAGTTTGGTCTCAATATAATCTGCTAAATCAACGAATTCAATACCGATTGGCTGACTAAAGTCTACAATAATATCTACGTCACTCGTAGGAGTAAAGTCGTTTCGAACGACAGAGCCGAATAAGCCAATAGAGCTAATGTGGTATTTGTCTATTAGCTCAGGTTTAAGCCGGAAAAGAATGTTTTTTATGGTGCTCAAATCACTCATGGAACAAAGATAGCGAAAGCTTCCCTTTGCTGTATCCGTCCATCAGGGTCATCTTCAGCAAGGTTTATCCTGCTCTGAAAAGAATTTACATTTTCGAGTTTTGCCGGATTTAGTTAGAAGGAATCTAGTACACAAATACTTACCTTTTTGTAAGTATGCTGGCATCGAATTGATAATTGCATACTTTTATTCCGAACAACTAACAGACATTTTATATGCCATCAAGAAGAACATTTTTAAACACAGTGGGAGCTATGAGCGGTATGCTTGTGGTTCCGGAAGTTTTTGCCGGTAAAGGAAAAGAAGATGTATTACTATCGCCCCAGCTTGTTTACCAGCACAAAGAAAATTCCTATTGGTATATCGGTCATCTAATGTCTTTGCTGGTGAATTCCAAACAGACCGGTGGACGATATAGCTTGCTACGTGCTACAGAACGCCGGGGACTGGAGCCTCCGCCACATACCCATACAAAGGAAGACGAGACCTTTTTGATATTAGATGGTGAAGTAACCTACACGGTAGGCAATCAAACTTTTGAAGCAAAGAAAGGAGATACAATGTTTTTACCGAGAAACATCCAGCATTCTTTTAAAATAAAAACAGAAAAATTAGAAACAATGATATTGCTTACCCCGGGTGGCTTTGAAAACTATTTTCTTGAAATGAGTGAGCCTGCAGCAGAAGTACAACTTCCGCCCATGCCAAAAGGTCCGCCGGATGTTGCAAGGATTATTGCAACTGCTTCCAAATACGGTATAAAATTTCCAAAACTAGGTTAGTAAAACACTTATTCCATTTCAGTCATACCCACTTCAATGGCCTGTATGGCAGATAGCGGTGTAATGTTCATTTCTTTATTGACCCGTTCGTCCTGTAAATGGACATAACCCCATTCAACGATGGTAGTGATGACAGGAATTAAACTCTGTCCAACGATTGAAAGCTGGTATTCTGTTTTGGGTGAAGGAAATTCATGTGTGTTGCGATTAATGATCGCTTTTTGAACAAAGGCATCCAGTTCCTCCATTAATATTTTATCGGATATACCGGGAAGCAAATTTTTTATTTCGTTGAAACGAAGGGGCTTGTCTTTTAGATTCCATAGAATGCCCATTTGCCATTTACCAGCAAGAAACTGCCTGGCATATTGAACGGGGCAACCGGTATATGCGTTATCTGTATTGCTCATAATGATAGATTTATATAGTTGAAATGATCATGCTTTTTTTTAATTCAAATAATAAAAACATCATAAGTAATATTGACAGCATAAGGTAAGATATCGCCAAATTGTAATATCTACGTATATCTTTTTCAGTAACGGAAATTTTTGAAATTTTAGCAAATGGAAAAACTTTCATTAAAAGAATTACTGTAAATACAGCCAATAGGATAAAAAATATCATGAATTCACCCTGTGTAATATTATGAAGCAAGTCAATATGAAATATTTTTAGAACAATAAGTATCTGAAATATATGTATAAATATTCCAATAAAAAATAACATTAAAGTATTGAAATAGGGAGTATCATTTTTAACTCTTTTGTTTATGCCTTGATAAATAGCGGCAATAATGTATGACATAAGATAATTTGTTTAAAAATAATCAATCGGTAGCTACTATTGATTCAATCCCCTAAAATACTCCGCCGCTTTCAGCATCCTGCTGCCATACCAACTGAACATTTCGCCATCAACTAATAAAATATTGGAATTAGGAAGAAACAGCTTTAATTCTTCTGCGTGTTTTTCTTTGAATGAATAAGGTTCAGATGATAATAAAATGGTTAACCCTGGTGCAGACAACTCTTGTAATGATATTTCAGGATAACGTTTCCGGTCTTCGAAAATGTTCTTCAAACCACAACGTTTCATCATGTCACTAATAAATGTATCGCCGCCAACAGTCATGAACGGATCTTTCCAGATAAGATATGCGCAGGGGATGTTTTTATTTTGGAGATAAAGATTTGCAAAATTGTTTTGTATCTGCTGGGTGATGGTATTTGATTCAGCACTTTTTCCCACTATTTCACCAATCATTTCTATCATTTGCAAAGCGGCATCAAATGAATCAACATCACTCACCCAAACCGGCGCAATACTTTCCAGTTCCTGCACTTGTTCCTGTACATTTTCTTCCTTGTTGGCAAGGATGAGATCAGGATTAAGCGATCTTATCTTTTCAATATCCAATTTTTTTGTCCCACCCACACGACTTTTTGTTCTGAACCATTCATCAGGGTGCACGCAAAATTTAGTGATGCCAACCACTTCTTCCTTCAAACCTAAATCAAATAAAAGCTCGGTCTGCGAGGGAACCAATGAAACAATTCTCTTGGGAATGGTGGGGAGGTTTAGAGTGCGGCCAGTCTGATCTTTGTGAGAAAACATGGGTATCTGAAGTTATAACTTATAACCCGAATATCGATAATGTTAAAATAACTCTGAGATGCTTACTTCGCCAAGCTTTGCAACACATCATATTTGGTAACAATATAATAATCGCCCTTTTCATCTTTGCCCAATACAGCGCCATTTTCCTTTGTGATCAAACTGCCAAGGCGTTCAACAGGCGTTTCAAAATCAACCATGGGGTAGGAGTGTTCCATCACACTTTCTACGCTGGCATTTTTTATTTCGGGGTTACTGAATAATTTCTGGAAGAGCCCGCCCTCGCTCAAGGCGCCAATGATGTTATTGTCTTTCATCACGGGAATATGTTCAATATCATATTTCTTCATCAATACCACTGCATCGGCAACAGTATCAGTTGGTGCAACGGTCACTAATTTTTTACCAACCCTTGCACTCACAATATCCCTGAATGTTTTTACATCCAGGAAACCGCGTTCCATCATCCATTGGTCATTATAGATCTTCGCCACATAGCGACTTCCATGATCATGGAAAATGCAAACTACCAGGTCGTCCTTTTTCAATTTGCTTTTTAACTGCAGCAATCCCTGTATGCAACTGCCTGCACTGTATCCGCAGAACAAACCTTCTTCTTTTGCAATACGCCTTGCCATCACTGCACCATCTTTATCAGTTACCTGTTCAAAATGATCTATTACACTCATATCATAATTCTGC
>CAISDV010000021.1 GCA_903884185.1 uncultured Chitinophagaceae bacterium
ATAATAGATAAATTATTTCTTTTTATCTTTTTTAACAGTCCTTGCTTTCTGGAGAAACCCTTTGCCAAACTTGTTTTTTACTTCATCAATGGCTTTGTAGAGACTGGCCTTCTTCTCGGCATTATCAAACAGCCCGGCCTGTACAGCATGATCAGTGAATTCTGTCAAACGCACGCCCAGCAATCGAATGGGCCTCCCCTTCTTATATAATTTATGGAAAAGGCTGATGGCAACGGGGATGAGTTCATCATCACGGAAAGTGTGTGGGATGGTGGTCTGTTTAGATGTGGTCTCAAAATCGGGGTAGCGGATCTTTACGGCAATACAGGCTGCCAGTTTTCCATCCTGGCGTAATTCATACGCCACTCTTTCGGTCATCCTCACCAGTTCGCTCAATAAAAAAACCATATCAGTCTTATTCTCGTCAAAAGTATTTTCTGTTGAAATGGATTTTGCTTCATGAAAAGGATGCACCGCACCCAAATGAATGCCTTGTGCTTTACGGTGAAGTTCGGGGCCATATTTACCCAACTTATCTTCGAGTTCTTTGGGTGTATGTTTCAACAAGTCACCAATCAAGTGAATACCCATTTCTTTTAATACAATAAAAGTATGTTCGCCTACTCCCGGAAATTTATTCACCGGCAACGGACTTAAAAATTCCTTTTCTTTTCCTGGCTGCACAAATAAATATCCATTGGGTTTTGCCTCATCAGTAGCGATCTTGGCGATCATTTTATTACTGGCCAATCCAAATGAAATGGGAAGTTTTGTTTTATCAATGATCTCCTGCCGCAGGCTGATCGTCCATTGATATGGATCAAAGAATTTATCCATCCCTGTCAGGTCAATATAAAATTCATCCACGCTGGCTTTTTCAAACAACGGCGCTTTTGCCGCAATGATATCTGTGACCCATTTTGAGTAACGGCCATATTCACTATAAGTTCCTCGCACCAAAATAGCATGCGGGCATAATTGTACTGCCTTCTTCATAGGCATGGCGCTGTGTATGCCATATTTCCTTGCTTCATAATTACAAGCTGCCACCACACCACGTTGCCTGCTGCCACCAACGAGTACAGGCTTTCCTCTGAGAGATGGATCGTTCAACATCTCAACACTTGCAAAAAAAGAGTCGAGGTCAAAATGTGCGATATAGCGTTGAGGCTGGCTCATCTGCTAAGTTAGAAAGATATTGGGCTCGACACAGTCGAGTTACCACAGCATCCCCGTCAGAGACGGGGACGAGAGTCATGAATATATTTCCAGCAAACCATCTGGTAGTGTAAGGTGCAATTCTTTTTTCTTACGATCGATCTTATCCAGTGTTTCATCATGCAGCGGGATCAATGCTTCATTTCCATTAAGTGTGATGCGAAGCAAAACCTGGTGAGGCATTTCAATAACTTCTTCTACCAGCGCTAATTTTTTCCCTTCATTTATGATCATATATCCTAGCAAAGAGATGGGCGCTGACTTACCGGCGAGATTGCGAAAATCTTCTTCCTTCAGCCATACATTTTTCTTTACCAGCCTTTGCGCAGACTCTTTGGTGAGTATTCCTTCTACCTGTAAAAATATCTCATCTTCATTTTTTGCTTTCGATGCCGTTACAAAATAAGGAAGCCTGCTTTCTTTTTGTTCTTCAATAAAAACTGCTTCCACATTTTTCAATGCGGTCTTCTTTCCCAATGCATGTTTGAGAACCAGTTCGCCCTTTGTACCGAATGTAGCAACGATACGGCCTATGTTGATATGCTGTTCCATCACCGGTTAATGAAAGATAATTATTGAAAATAAAAAAGTCCCGGGCATACCGTCCGGGACCTTACTAATTTTTGTACTCTGAAAAGAAATCCTGGCTTATGCTTCAGCCGGGCCTTCTTCAGGAGCAACTTCAACAGCAACTTTTTCTTCCACTTTCTTCACCACTGGTGTGTACTGGCGGCGTTCACGCTGTTGTTTACGATGTGTGTCTCCACGGCGCTGGATATTCGCTTCATGCTCATCATGCCATGCCTGGAATTTGGTCATAGCTGTAGCATCATCGAACAAGCCGAGTTTCACACCACGCAAAAGGTGTTTTAAGAACAATACTCCTTTGAATGAAAGGATCCTGCGGACCGTATCAGTAGGCTCTGCTCCTTTGTGAAGCCACTCAAGGGCTTTCTCGCGATCTAACTGAATGGTGGCGGGTACTGTCAGGGGATTATAAGTCCCGATCTTCTGGATGAATTTACCATCCCTGGGTGCACGGGCATCGGCCACTACTATAAAGTAGAATGGGCGTTTTTTGCTGCCGTGTCTTTGCAAGCGCATTTTTACTGCCATTTTAAATAGAAATTTAAAGGCGTTAAGAAATAAGGTTTCAAGTTATTGGACGGCGAAAGTAATTTGAAATCTTTACAATTCCAAAGTCCAAAAAGCTAATTTTTATCGAAATGCGGCAAGAATTAAGCCAATTTGGGTGTTTTTCAGGCTGTTAGCGCCTCATTCCCTTTATTCCGGGGAAGCCGCCGGCTGGCATTTTATTCATCATCCCCATCATTTTCTTCATTTGTTCAAACTGTTTCATAAAGGCATTCACATCACTTAATTCCTTTCCACATCCTTTAGCAATGCGAAGTTTTCTTTTCTGGTCTATGAGGTCGGGGTTGCTCCTTTCCGCAGGTGTCATGGATTTAATGATGGCTTCAATCCCCTTAAAGCTATCGTCGTTGATATCTACATCTTTCACTGCTTTTCCAACACCGGGTATCATTCCCATCAAATCTTTCAGGTTACCCATTTTTTTGATCTGCTGTAACTGGTCAAGAAAATCCTGGAAGTCGAATTGGTTCTTGCGGATCTTTCTTTCTAATTTTTTTGCCTGCTCCTCATCATACTGTGCCTGCGCTTTTTCTACGAGTGAAGCAATATCACCCATTCCTAAAATACGCTGCGCCATACGGTCTGGATAAAACACATCCAGCGTATCCATCTTCTCACCACTGCTCATGAATTTGATGGGCTTGTCGACAGTGTATTTGATGGACAATGCTGCTCCACCTCTTGTATCACCATCGAGTTTTGTAAGCACCACACCTGTAAAATCAAGACGGTCATTAAATGCTTTGGCAGTGTTCACTGCATCTTGTCCGGTCATCGCATCCACCACAAAAAGTATTTCTGTGGGATTGACAGCAGCCTTGATAGCAGCCACTTCGGCCATCATCACTTCATCAATGGCGAGGCGGCCAGCAGTATCTATGATGACAACATTCTTGTTTTTTGCTTTTGCTTCTTTTATCGCATTGCGTGCAATTTCTACAGCATCTTTATTTTCTCTTTCAGCATAAACATCTACACCTATCTGTTCGCCTAAAATGGCCAATTGATCTATCGCCGCAGGGCGATAAATATCTGCAGCAACAACAAGTGGTGATTTGCCTTTTTGTGTTTTGAGATAATTGGCGAGCTTGCCTGTAAATGTTGTTTTACCACTACCCTGCAAACCTGCGATAAGTATTACTGCAGGATTGCCAGTTACATTGAAGTCGGCTTCCTTGCCACCCATGAGTTCAGTCAACTCATCCTGTACGATCTTCACCATCAACTGCCCCGGGCTAATGGCATTCAGCACTTTTTCTCCGGCTGCTTTCTCTTTTACTTTATCGGTGAATTCTTTCGCAATCTTAAAATTTACATCGGCATCTATCAATGCACGGCGGATATCTTTTAAGGTATTGGCAATATTGAGGTCGTTGATGCGCGCCTCTCCTTTTAAATTCTTAAACGCACTCTCTAATTTCTCTGATAATGAATTGAACATGTATAACTGGTTTCGGTCTTCACAAATAAAAAAGTGAACGGCGAAGTTCACCCTGAAAACGCAAAGATAAGTAGTAGAAAGATTTGGCTGAAGTAATGTAAGTAGTTCATCAACCCAAATAAACACGCAGGTGTTTACAGCGGCTGGTGATGCGTAATTTATTAATGGCCTTGTCTTTTATCTGGCGCACCCTTTCACGGGTAAGGTTAAAGCGTTCGCCAATATCTTCGAGGCTGAGGGCATTTTCCATGCCAATGCCAAAGAAATAGCAGAGTACTGCTTTCTGACGGTCTGTGAGTGCCAGTAAACTTCTTTCAATTTCTGTCCGAAGTGATTCATGATGCACAAGGCGCTCATCCGTTTTTTCTGCATTGGGGTTTTCCATCAGGTCTATCAAACTATTTTCTTCGCCATCGATCAGGGGAGAATCCAAACTGATATGCCGGGTTCCAACATTCATGGCAGCCGTGATCTCTTCCACTTCCATATCAAGAATGGTGGCCAGTTCCTGTGCACTTGGTTCACGTTCAAATTCCCGTTCCAACTGCTGGTATGCACGGCTGATGCGGCTGGTGAGTCCAACTTTGTTCAGCGGCAGGCGTACAATACGGCTCTGTTCGGCCAAAGCCTGTAAAATGCTCTGGCGTATCCACCACACGGCATAAGAAATAAATTTAAAGCCTCTTGTTTCATCAAAACGAAGAGCGGCTTTAATCAATCCAAGATTGCCTTCATTGATCAGGTCGGGAAGCGTTAATCCCTGGTTCTGGTATTGCTTGGCAACAGAAACAACAAAACGTAAATTGGATTTCACCAAACGATCAAGCGCAAGCTGGTCGCCATGTTTGATGCGCATAGCAAGTTTTACTTCTTCTTCGGGAGTGATCAGATCAACTTTACCGATCTCCTGCAAATATTTTTCTAAACTCTGGCTTTCGCGGTTGGTGATAGATTTAGATATCTTGAGCTGACGCATACTCATATATGCAGGGTTTTGGTTAGATCGGGGGTAAAAGGGGTTCGTTTCTAAAAAACCAGGATTCGCGTCTTCAGCTACACCATAGCAATTTATGAAAGTTCAATCATACATTCCAAAAAAAACTGGGATTGCCTGAAAATGCTGATTTTATCCGCCCAGGCGGACGAAACACAGGTTTGCGCAGGCGTAAAAACGCCTTTTCTAAAAAAACATTTGGATGCTATGGATTATTTGATATTATTGCAGCACTACGCATGTCGTTAGATAAAGAGTTTGTAATGAGTAAGAAGCAATTATTTACATTAGAGTTCCCCGTTCGATGCTCCCCCGGTATTTTGTATGAATTTTTGAGTACTCCTGCCGGATTACAGGAATGGTTTGCAGATAAAGTGGATGAATGGGAAGGTGTTTACAGTTTTAGCTGGGGCGGTGGCGCTCCCGATAAAGCAGAGATCAAAGAACGCGAACAGGATAAATTCATCCGCTATCGTTGGCTGCACAGTGATAAAAATGAATATTTTGAATTCAAGATCGAGAAGACAGAGATCTCCAATCAAACTATTTTAGTGATAAGGGATTTTGCTGAAAAAAATGAGATCAAAGACCAGAGCCGTTTGTGGGAATACCAGTTAAAAGAACTTTTCCATCGCTTAGGAAGCTGAGCCTGAAAGAATGTTCATTATCTCAATAAAACCATTTTGCAAAAAAATTTCTGTTTCATCCCACTCCTGCAGTGGGATTTTTTTTGCGAGTTTAATAAATGAGAGTTCCTTTATTTTTTTTGTAC
Source organism: uncultured Chitinophagaceae bacterium (assembly GCA_903884185.1). Classification (GTDB taxonomy): domain Bacteria; phylum Bacteroidota; class Bacteroidia; order Chitinophagales; family Chitinophagaceae; genus CAISDV01. The sequence goes on from CAISDV010000021.1 coordinate 5,581, forward strand.
CCGATATTGATATGGGCTGATAATTATCTTCTTCAAAATGATGTTCCCATTTATCTTCATTACAGCAGAAGAACCAATGCTGTGTATCGTTCCGGCTTATCCATGTTTCAATGGCCGCAGCATATTGTTGCTGAAATTTTCCTGATAAAAGCAAACTAATACTGCAGTAATTTCCCCACCAGAAAAATGTGCGCACAGAAAAAATATCATCGCCCGAAAAATAGCGTGGGTAATCCAGCATCACCCAGGGCAGGCCAAGATAATTTTCGCCTTTGGATATTTTTGGTTGAATAGAAAGCGGCTCCTGTGCCAGTACATTTATATGTTGCTGCGCCTGTTCAGTGTAATGAGATGACAACCTGCCAAACAATTCATACACTTTGGCTATAATATTGTTCTTTGTTAAAATAATCTGGGCATTTATCATCAATTCCCTTTCTGCCTGTGAAAGTTTTACATTTGCCATGATCATATATTCAGAAGGCCAAAGTGATAAAAAAACTTGATATACTCATCATCCGTGCATTTATCGGCCCCTTCGCCGCTACTTTTCTTATTACACTGTTCGTACTCATCCTGCAATTTTTCTGGGTATACCTGGATGATATTGTAGGAAAAGGCCTGGATATGGGAACCCTGGCTTATCTCACAGGCGTGGTTGCCGTTACGACGGTGCCCATGGCACTTCCCCTTGCATTATTGCTTTCTTCAATCATGACCTTTGGTAACCTGGGCGAAACATTTGAGATAGTTGCCATCAAATCTGCCGGTATCCCTTTGCTGCGCTTTATGAGGCCATTACTGATCATCACTGTTTTTATCAGTGGTATCGCCTTCCTGTTTGCCAATAATATCATCCCTGTGGCAAAATTAAAACTGGCCACTTTAAAATTTGATATTATCCGTGCCAAGCCTTCCTTTGATATCAAAGAAGGAGTATTCTATGACAAGATCGACGGCTATGTGATCAAACTTGGGAAAAAAGAAAAAGACGACAGCACCATCCGCAATATCATTATCTACCAAAAAAAATATGGTTTGCAGGATAACCTGATCATTGCTGAAAGCGGGATCATGAGGATCACCGCCGATGAAAAGTTTATGGAATTCATTCTGAAGAACGGATCCAGCTATGAAGAAAAAGGCCCTTCGGGTACCATTGCCACAGATTTTACCAGGTCTGGATTTAAAGAATATAAGAAGGTGTTTGACCTCAACAGTTTTAAAATAAACAAAACAAGGGACAGCGTTTTTCAATATGATCCACAGATGCTGAGTGTGCGGCAATTAAATGTTACGATCGATTCACTTCAAAAGACCAGCAAGCTTTTCCTGAAAAGGGCCAGGGCCGAGGTTGACCCGTTTATTGCATTTGCTAAATATTCAGACAGCAGTTGGGCGCAGTCCAATAAAAAAGACTGGCAAAAAGTGGACACATTTTCTAAGCTGCTCCCCGATTCGGTCCGTGTATCGGTTTACCAGCAAAGCGTTTCAGAATGGGGCAGCATCCGCAGTAATATTATTGTATTAGCTGGTGATTATGATATGAAGGCGCAGTCGCTGGGCATGCACGAGATAGAGTGGCACCGCAAATTCACACTTTCTGTTGCCTGCCTGGTATTGTTCCTGATTGGAGCGCCCCTGGGTGCCATTATACGCAGGGGCGGACTGGGCCTGCCACTTGTTTTTGCGATCATCTTTTTTGTGGTCTTTCATTTACTCAACACATTCGGGGAAAAATTTGCAAAGAGTGGTTCTATCAGCCCCTTTACCGGCCTTTGGCTGTCTACATTAGTACTCATACCCATTGGCGCTTTCCTGACCTATAAGGCCATGCGTGACTCCCAGTTATTCAACAAGGAATTTTACTACCGTAGTTTGAGAAGCATCAAAACCTTTTTGACTAACTTTAAGCCCTTCAAATAAATTCCTCTTATGAAAAATAAAAATACCAGCCGCCGGGAATTCATCACAAATACCGGTAAGGCAAGCCTGGCCATTGGCCTTGCTACCACTGCACTTCCTTCATTGGCAAATAATTTTATGAGCAACCGTGCTGAAGGAATTCCATTTACACAACGCCCATTGCCTTATGGATATAAAGACCTGGAAGCGGCCATTGATGCCATGACAATGGAAATTCATTACACAAAACATGCAGCTGGTTATACAAAAAACCTGTCAGATGCATGTGCCACCGAAAAAGTAAATATGGGTTCTACCTCTCTTGAAGGATTGTTATCACAAATCTCCAAATACAGTCCGAAGATGCGCAACAATGCAGGCGGGCACTATAATCATGAATTATTCTGGCAAAGCATGAGCCCCACATCAACCGGCAAACCAACTGGGAATCTGATGCTGGCAATAGAAAGGGATTTTGGCTCCTTCGATGCATTTAAAACACAATTCGCCGATGCTGGCAAGAACAGGTTTGGCAGCGGTTGGGCATGGCTGGTAAAAACAGGCGGCTCTAAATTAGTGGTAAGCTCTTCTCCCAACCAGGATAATCCTTTAATGGATATCAGCGAGGTGAAAGGCACACCACTATTAGGATTGGATGTATGGGAACACGCCTATTACCTGCGTTACCAGAATAAACGCCCTGATTATATCACCAATTGGTGGAATGTAGTGAACTGGGAGAAAGTGCAGTCGAGGCATGAGATGACGGAACTGGGAGGCGGCATGTGATTAGGATTTGACTAGGATTCGTAGGATTTAATGATTGAAGGATTGAATCGTCAAATTTGATTCTACTTTCTTATTTCAGATCCTGGTTATGATTTACCTATAATAAATATCCTTCAAATCAATTAATCCAAATCCTTTAATCCTCCATTAATCCTATAAATCCTAATTTATGGTGACGACTGCAAAATGGGTAAGCGCCCTTGCTTTTGATGCTACCAGCGATAACGGCCATACAGTAAGAATAGATACCACTGTTGCTGGTGGAAGTTTGGATAGTGGCATGAGCCCAAAACAAATGCTTCTCGGCTCTTTGTGCGCTTGCAGTGGTATGGATGTAGTAAGTATTTTGGATAAGATGAAAGTAGCCTATACAAAATTGGAAATATCTGCTGAGGCAGAACAAACACACGATCATCCCAAAGTATTTAAGTGGGTAAAAATGATCTACCGCAGCGACCTGAAAAAAGAAGCCATCGATAAATTAGAAAAAGCCATCGGGCTTTCGCATGATAAATATTGTGGTGTGTCTGCTATGCTTAAAAAACATTGTGAGATCACGCATACAGTCGAGTTGATTTAATAACAGGTAACTCCTACTTTCAATCTTCAAATTTTTCTCTTGCAACAAGCCCGGCAAAATTATCGACTGCAAACCTGGATAACGGCCCTGAGTATTTTTCTGTTCCTTGCAAAGATCACTGCATATTATTTTACTCATTCTCTCGCGATCCTGACAGACGCACTCGAAAGTATTGTAAATGTGCTGGCTGGATTTATTGGCTTGTACGCTTTGTGGGTTGCCGCAAAGCCCCGCGACCAGGAACATCCTTATGGACATGGCAAAGCCGAATTTATTTCTGCTGCAGTTGAAGGCGCACTCGTTGTTTCAGCGGGCATCCTCATTATTTATCAAACTATTGAAAATATTTTCAGCAGCCGTACCGTAGAAAAACTCGATACAGGCCTTATTCTCGTTGCCATTACAGCGATCATTAATTATGTTGCCGGGTACTTCTGTCTTTCCCTCGGCAAGAAAAATAATTCCCTCGCATTAGTATCAAGCGGTAAACATTTACAGGTGGATACTTTGTCGACCCTTGCGGTTATTGCAGGATTGATCCTGATGTTGTTCACACATTTATACTGGCTGGATAAAGTGATCGCATTTATCATCAGCATTTTTATACTCTACAATGGTTACCGGATCATCCGCGCTTCATTGGCGGGGATCATGGATGAAGCGGATACAGAATTACTGAAAAAATTTGTTGCTATTTTAAATCAAAGCAGAAGGCCCAACTGGATTGACCTTCACAATCTGCGTATCATAAAATATGGCAGCACTTTGCATTTTGATTGCCATCTCACTGTTCCCTGGTACCTGAATATTCATGAAGCCCATGTAGAAGTGGATGCCCTGAAAGACCTGATCATGGAGGCTTTTGGCGATTCAATAGAATTATTTGTACATACAGATGGATGCCTGCCTTTTGGTTGCCCCATCTGCATTAAAACGGATTGTGATAAAAGGCAACATCCTTTTACGCACAGGCTGGAGTGGACTCTGGCAAACATCATCTCCAATCAAAAGCATAATTCAAACAAGGCAATAACCAGTAACCCGTAACCAGCAACTAGCAACCCTCCGTATATTCGCATTTCAAATAAAAATACAGATCATGCAGGCATGGAAAGATTACCAGCAAGAAAACAAAGACAGGTTTCTCAACGAATTACTTGACCTGTTACGGATACCAAGTGTAAGTGCAAGAAGTGAACACAAACCAGATATGATCCGCTGCGCGGAAGCAGTAAAACAAAGATTGCTGGAAGCAGGTGCAGGCAAAGTGGAAATATATCCTACTGAAGGGCATCCGGTTGTGTATGCCGAGAAAATGATCGATGCTTCTAAACCTACAGTTTTGGTATATGGCCATTATGATGTGCAGCCTGCTGATCCGCTGGAACTATGGCATAGCGGGCCTTTTGAGCCTGTGATCAAAGACGGAAAAATATTTGCACGCGGTTCCTGCGATGATAAAGGTCAATTCTATATGCATGTAAAAGCATTAGAAACTTTAGTAAAAACAAATACCCTTCCCTGCAATATGAAATTTATTATTGAAGGAGAAGAAGAGATCGGTAGCCCCAACCTTGCAAAATTTGTAAAAGAAAATACAAGTTTATTAAAAGCAGATGTGATATTGATCAGTGATACTTCTATGCTGAGTATGGATACCCCTTCGATAGATGTTGGCGTGCGTGGGTTGAGCTATATTGAAGTGGAAGTAACAGGGCCTAACCGCGATCTGCATAGTGGTGTGTATGGTGGCGCTGTTGCAAACCCGGTAACCATGCTGGCAAAGATGATCGCATCCTGTCACGATGAAAATAATCATATCACCATTCCCGGTTTTTATGATGATGTGGTGGAAGCAAGTTCTGAGGAAAGAAAAAAAATGGCGCAGGCTCCATATGATGAAGCTGCATATAAAAGAGATCTTGGTGTAGATTCTTTATGGGGTGAGAAAGGATATACCACTAATGAAAGAACAGGCATCCGCCCAACCATCGAAGTGAATGGCATTTGGGGTGGTTATATTGGAGAAGGTGCAAAAACGGTATTGCCCGGAAAAGCTTTTGCTAAAATATCTGCGAGGCTGGTGCCTAATCAATCATCTGTGAAGATCACGGAGAAGCTATTAAATTATTTCAGAAGCATTGCACCGGCGGGCGTTACCGTAAAAGCAGAAGAACATCATGGTGGCGAACCTTATATGACACCTATCGATTCTAACGAATACCGTGCCGCCGCAAAAGCGATCACAACTACGTTTGGTAAAGAACCCATTCCCGTTCGTGGAGGTGGCAGCATTCCTATCTGTGCGTTATTTGAAAAAGAATTAGGTATCAAGATCGTGTTCATGGGATTTGGATTGGATAGCGATAATCTGCACAGCCCTAATGAAAAATATGATGTGTTCAATTTTTATAAAGGGATTGAAACCATTCCTTACTTCCATCAGTATTATACGGAGATGAAGAAGTAAATAATTCTTCCAGAAGCCAAATCTTATATCACAAATGCCTGCAAGAAAAATTTATTACTTTATTTTTTTTGTTCCTGTCATTTTTATTGCCTGTCAGTCAATTCAATCAAAAATGCCCAATCACTTAGAGTATCAGCTTGTAAAAGAATGGCCCCAATTGCCTCCCGGCTTTGTATTGGGTAGTCCAACAGGCATTGGGATCGACACAAGCCAGAATGTTTTTATTTTTTGCAGGGCAGGAAGGGAATGGCCTTTGTTCAGTTCTATGCCCAAGGCCCCTATTTCTTCAAAAACAATTTTGATCCTCGACAGGAATAGCGGAAAAATATTGAATAGCTGGGGCAATGATCTTTTCATCATGCCACATGGCCTAATCGTTGATAAGGATAATAATGTTTGGGTAACAGATGTTGGGCTGCACCAGGTCTTTAAATTTACCCATGATGGAAAATTATTAATGAAACTCGGAGAAGCCAGGGTTTCGGGAAATGATCATTCGCATTTTAATCTTCCCACAGATATAGCAGTTACCCCAGATGGCTCTTTTTATGTGAGTGATGGTTATGGCAACAGCAGGGTAGTAAAATTTTCTGCTGCAGGAGAATATCTTTTTGAATGGGGAAGAAAAGGAAGCGGAGATGGCGAATTTAATATTCCGCATGCAATTGATCTTGACGACAAGGGAAATGTATATGTTGCCGACAGGGAGAATAAACGCATACAGGTGTTTGATGCTTCGGGTAAATTCCTGAAACAATGGACGGACAATAGTTTTGGGAAGATTTGCTCTGTTGTATTCGACAAAAAAGAAAAAAGGATCATTGCAGTAGATGATGCCAATTCATGGTTTGGTTTGAAACACAATGGCTCTGATATCATTCTATTTGATTCGCTGGGAAATGTGACCGCTAAATTTGGGAAAGGCATTTTAAAAGCAGAGGGAACCAAGTGCTGGTACCATGATGTGGCTGTTGACGATCAGCAAAATATTTATGTGGGTGATATTCTTGGGAACAGGATACAGAAATTTAGAAAGATCAATAAATAAGCATTCATGGCAAACTGGATCGATCCATCTATTGGACTAAGCGGGGAGATCGTAGAATTAATTCCGCTGGATAAAAAACATTTTACAGAACTGGAAGCTTTGTCAAAGGATAAACGCATCTGGGAATTCTACACTTTCGATGGCACTGATTTTACTGCCTTTTCAAAAGTTTTTAATGCCGCATTTATTGAAAGGGATAAAGGAACACAACTTCCATTTGCCATTTTTCATAAACAACTCAATAAATTGATCGGAAGCACCCGGTTCCTGGATATCCAGCCACAGCATAAAAAACTGGAGATCGTTTCTACCTGGCTGCACCCGGATCACTGGGCAACAGTGGTAAACCTGGAATGCAAATTATTGCTACTCACTTATTGTTTTGAAACTCTTGGCGCTGTTCGTATTCAGCTAAAAACAGACGAGAATAATATGCGCTCAAGAAAAGCAATCGAAAAGATAGGTGGGCAGTTTGAAGGGATATTGCGCAATGACATGATACGCGATAACCAAACCAGGAGAAACTCAGCGTACTTCAGCATCATCCAGGAAGAATGGAATGAAAAGAAAAAACGACTGATAGAATTATATCTTGCAAAAAAGAATGTCTGAAGCAAAAGAAAAATTACGCGTTGATAAATATCTCTGGGCCATCCGCCTTTTCAAAACAAGGAGCCTGGCCAGTGATGCCTGCGATAAAGGCAAGGTAAAAATGCAGGGCATTTCTCTCAAACCATCCAAAACAGTAAATATTGGCGATGAATATGAGGTAAAGACAGAAGCAAAAAAATGGGTGATCAAGGTAACGGGCTTATTGCATGCCCGCGCAGCTTACAGTGAGGCAATTCATCATTATATAGACATCACACCTGCTGAAGAAACAGAGAGGCTCAAATCTCTTGCAGCATCGTTCAGCACAGGCAAAAGGCAAAGCAAGATCGGAAGGCCCACTAAAAAAGAAAGAAGGGGATTGAATGATTTCTTAGATTTATAAAAAATATGCGCAGCATTCTCATTGCATTGGCCTTTTTCACTTTCTTCCAGCTGGCTGGAGAAAAAACTATTGCGCAGAAAAAAGATTCATCTGAATTATTTACCGGCGTGCCGGATAAAGATCCCCAGTTTCCCGGCGGACAAGCGGCATGGATAAAATTTATTGAGAAATATGTTCATCCTGAAGTTGCATCACAGAAAAATGCTCCTGCGGGCAAATACACTTCTATCATTAGTTTTCTGATAGACAGCTTAGGTAATACATCTGATTTTGTTGTTGAGAAAGATGCCGGGTTTGGAACTGCAGAAGAAGCATTGCGGGTACTAAAAAGAGGGCCCAAATGGATCCCCGCCGTAGTAAATGGCAGGCCAGTACCCATAAGGAAATCTCAATCCATTACTTTTATGGTTTCAAAATAATCCATGAAGATCGATATCCTCACTGTTGTTCCTGAACTTCTCGAAAGCCCCTTTGCACATAGCATTATGAAACGCGCAAATGAAAAAGGGCTGCTTACCGTGCGTGTATATAACCTGCGCGATTGGGCAATAAATAAGCACGGGCAGGTAGATGATTACCAGTATGGCGGCGGAGCAGGCATGGTGATGATGTGCGAGCCATTGGCCAATGCCATTGAGGCGCTTAAGAAAGAGGCCAGCTATGATGAGATCATTTATATGACACCTGATGGCGATAACTTCAATCAATCAACTGCCAACCAATTATCGCTCAAAGAAAATATTCTTATCATCTGCGGGCATTACAAAGGAATAGACCAGCGCATCCGCGATCATTATGTTACCAAAGAAATTTCTATTGGCGATTATGTATTGAGTGGTGGTGAACTGGCCGCTGCTGTGGTGGTAGATGCCATTGGAAGGTTGTTGCCGGGAGTATTGAATGATGAAACTTCTGCCCTGTTTGATTCGTTCCAGGATAATTTATTAGCGCCCCCTGTATATACGCGCCCTGCTGATTTTAACGGATGGAAAGTGCCGGAGATATTATTGCAGGGTGATCCAAAAAAAGTAGACGACTGGCGCCATGAAGAAGCCCTGAAACGTACAAAAGAAAAAAGGCCGGGGCTTTTAGAAGACCCCGGCCAAATACATTAATCCAACAAATACCATTTTTGTTCTATCGGTTCATTGATCTTGATTTTCTCATTAACCAATTCAATATCCAACGCACCAAACTGAAGTTTCTGCTTACCTGGATATTTCATTCCGCCGAAATTTTTATACTCGCTGTACCCCATTGTCAGTTTCTGGGTATCTCTACCGCCTGCACCCATCATAGCTAACATTGGTGCCATGCCTAACTGCTGCATCATCACTTTTGCAGGTGCTTCGGATTGCACGATCAGGTAGTCAACACTGCTGATATAGTAAGTTGTTTCCTGCCCTGTTTTTAAAGTGAGCTTTACTTTAAAACAATCTACTTTATTCACTTTTGCTGTTCCCAGTAATTCTGCTTTGTTTCCTTTTGAAGCATAATGCACCAGTGGAGCAAATGGCCCTGCCAGGTCCAATTCAAAAAGATTAGCAGCCAATTGCACAGAATCCATCTGTACAGGTTTTGCCTGCTGGCCACCCTGTCCGCCTGGACCACCACCGGGCCCTGCCCTGCCAGCTACTACAACTCTGTCTCCACCTCCACCTCCTCCGCCGCCAAAATCACCACCACCCCCACCAAATCCTCTCATAGCCGGAGTAAAGGTGTAGCCTTCACCCGGAGTAAGGATCGTATAAGAATTACCCATGCCCATTATACCCGAAACCTGGCGACGGAAAAACTTGGCCCTGTCGCGGATGGTCGTGATCGTGATGCTCATATTCTGATTCATCATATCAAACTTAAGAGTACTTGTAATTTGCAGAGACTGGATCGCACTGAGTCCATCACCACCAATAGCTTCTTCAAACTTGCTTACTACATCATCAACTGTTTGCGCCTTTACAGCAGCAAAAAGAAATAAGGAAAAAAATACGGCAATTAACTTTTTCATTGTATGGCTTGGTTTAAAATTTGCTCAAAATTACCTGATTACCTTTTATAAATTTGGTTAAAATGATACAAAGAGGATGAATGGCGGGTATGCTCATCCATTAATTTTATAAACCTTTACATTCGTATCATGAATAACCGCTCCTTTATAATAACAGGAAATTTAGTGGATGTTTGGAAAAAAGATATCTATCCCGCCAGAATATCGGTGAAAGACGGGAAAATCTCCGCTATAACTCCAATGCCAGGGCTGATTTCTTCAGCCTATATCCTCCCGGGTTTTACAGACAGCCATATTCATATTGAAAGCAGTATGCTGGTGCCGAGTGAATTTGCCAGGCTGGCAGTGGTACACGGTACTGTTGCTACTGTGAGCGACCCGCATGAAATAGCGAACGTATGTGGCATGAAAGGCGTTGAATTCATGATCGAAAATGGGAAGAAGGTAAACTTCAAATTCAATTTTGGTGCGCCAAGCTGTGTACCCGCTACCATTTTTGAAACAGCAGGTGCAGCACTGAATAGTGATGATGTAAAAAAATTACTGGAAAAAGACGAGGTAAAATACCTGAGTGAAATGATGAACTTCCCCGGTGTGTTATTTAAAGATGATGAAGTGATGAAGAAGATCGCGGCTTCACTGGCATTGAATAAGCCTGTTGATGGACATGCACCTGGATTACGTGGTGAACAGGCAAAACAATATATTGAAGCCGGTGGCGATGATGGAACTGTTTCTATTTCTACCGACCATGAATGTTTTACGGCCGACGAAGCGCTGGATAAATTAAAATATGGAATGAAGATCCTTATCCGCGAGGGAAGCGCCGCAAAAAATTTTGAAGCGTTGATCGGTTTATTGAATGACCATTCCGATATGATGATGTTTTGTAGTGACGACAAACATCCCGATAGTCTTGTAGCCGGACATATCAATCAATTATGTGCAAGGGCTGTAGCAAAGGGCATTGATATTTTTAAAGTGATACAGGCTGCGTGCATCAACCCTGTGTTGCATTATAAGCTGGATGTGGGTTTGCTGCGCGAAGGAGATGATGCAGATTTTATTGTAGTGGAAGACCTGGTTCATTTTAATATCAAACAAACCTATATCAATGGCGAACTGGTAGCGGAAAATGGAAAATCATTTATTAACTCTGTCCCTGTCGTTCCTATCAACCAGTTTGATTGCAATGAAATAAATGCTGATCAATTAAAGATAAACACAAGCGATTATCCATCGGAGCAAGGAAAGATACCTGTGATAGAGGCGCTTGACGGGCAACTCATCACCAATAAATTAATGCTTGCAGGAAAAATTGAAAATGGCAATTGGGTGAGTGATCCATCGAATGATATTTTAAAAATGGTGGTGGTGAACAGATATTCCTCTGCACCCATTGCAAAATGCTTTATAAAAAACTTCGGGTTTGCGCATGGCGCCATTGCTTCTTCTGTTGCGCACGACAGTCATAATATTGTTGCTGTTGGAGTTGATGATGAAAGCCTGGCAAGAGCCATCAACCTTGTGATACAAGCAAAAGGTGGCGTGAGTTGTGTGGATGATAAAAATGAAAAGATAGTAAGCCTGCCTGTTGCCGGATTAATGAGCGCCGAAGATGGCTATAAAGTAGCAGAAGCCTATACTGCCATTGATGCCATGGCAAAGGGGCTGGGAAGTAAGCTGGGTGCGCCTTTTATGACATTAAGTTTTATGGCGCTTTTGGTGATACCGCATTTAAAACTCAGCGACCTGGGATTGTTTGACGGAGACAGTTTCAGCTTTGTGAAATAATTATTTCTGATCCGCCGCTTTCGCACTCATGATATATACCGCAACACTATCTGTACCCCTTGGCGTTTTATATTTTGCTTTAAAGCTATAATCATCATTAGGCGAAATAGAGTTATCGAAAAGTTCTTCGTGATTGGCTACCTGTACACCGGCTTTAAAATATAATAGTTTCACCCGCACATCCCTGTAAGAACAAAGGGTGGCCTTATTGGTGATCGTTCCTTTGTAAACTGTTTGTCCCCAGATATTTCTTCTGTCGTCTCCTTCAATTTTTAAGAATTGTAAGGGATGGTTTTTCTCTTTATCAAGCAGGCTTGTTTTCTGCTCTTCGTAAGTGTGGTTATCGAATTTTTTTTCTTTGTCTTTACTGCCGCAGGCAATAAGACCGGTTACAATTATTGCAATGAATATGATTTGCTTCATAATATTATTTTCAGGTTCAAGATAATACATTTCCCAAATCCCCTATCCCCCATCACGTATCCCGAGTCCCGCATCCCGTATCTCCTATCCCGCCACCCAAAACGCCCCACCCACACTAGATTTCAAAGCTCCTGTAACACTATTCAGAACAGTATTTTCTTCTCTAATTCTCAGCACTCCCAGGAAAGCCATCACCAGCGCTTCTTTATAATCTATCGTCTCTTTGCCTGGCACAACGATCTCTACTTTGTGCGATTTCAAAACCGCTTTGATCCGCTCAACTAAAAAAGTATTGTGTACACCTCCGCCTGTGACCAACAATTTTCCTTCTTTATTTCCAACAGGAATGGTTTTACTTATTTGGATCGCAATATGTTCAACAAAAGTTCGCAATGCATCTGCATGAGACAATTGAAATGATTTAATTAAAGGGTACACTGTATCTGTTCCAAAATTATTGGATAATGATTTTGGGTATTTTAAAGAATAGTAATCCAATGCATTCAATCGCGCCAGCAAATCATTATTTATACTTCCTTTTGCAGCCATTTCGCCACCTGCATCATATTTTTTTCCCGCATCATTGGCCAGCATATTCAATACCCGGTTGGCAGGACAAACATCAAACGCGATATATTCACTTTCGTTATTGATGGAAATATTAGCAATACCACCAATGTTCAGGAAATATTGGTAACCGTTTAATAACCACTTCTCACCCATTGGTACTATTGGTGCGCCTTGTCCGCCAAAAGCCATATCCAGTGCCCGCAGGTCACTTACCGTATTGATACCTGTGGTAGCAGCGATCGCAGCGCCATCACCCAATTGTGCCGTCATATTATTTTCGGGCGAATGAAAAGCGGTATGCCCATGTGTTGCGATCAACTGCACTTCTTTCAATTGATTCTCTTCTATAAACCTGTTTATTTTTTGCCCAATGTATTTGCCATAAGCAGTATGCAACAATAAATAATTGTAAGCATCCAGCCCGGTTGCATGTTCCAACCGCTTCAGCCAGCCTGCTTCATATTCATAACAGGCCGCGGCCTTGATCTTATACTTCCACTCACCCGCCGATTCATCAAACTCAACAAAAACTATGTCCAGCCCATCCAGGCTGCTGCCGCTCATGACACCTATTGCACGGTAAAGCATAATTTTGATTTTAGATTTCGTTGCAAATTCACGATTTCGTGCTACTTTTCGCCTGCAATCTACAATTTTGAACATGATCATAAATTTAAGTGACCAGCATAGTTTAGTAAGCAATTGGGTGGCAGAGTTGCGCGACACCACCATACAGGTTGACCGCATGCGTTTTCGCCGCAACCTGGAACGCATTGGCGAAGTAATTGCTTACGAGATCAGCAGGGAAATGGAATGGATGGAAGTAGAAACACAAACACCCCTTGGCATTCATAACAGTAAAGTATTAAAGAGCCAGCCTGTTCTTGCTACTATCCTGCGCGCCGGGCTTCCTTTGCACCATGGCATGATGAATTATTTTGACAAGGCAGACAATGCTTTTATTTCTGCTTACCGCAAACACCACCACGACGGCACTTTCGAGATCAGCCTTGATTATATGAGTTGCCCTTCATTGAATGGAAGGGTAGTGATCGTGAGCGACCCAATGCTGGCAACAGGTTCTTCATTAGTAAAGACCATCAACTTCATGCGAGAAGAGAATGCCCCTTCTGCCATTCATGTTGTTGTGGCCATTGCCTGTACCACCGGAATAGAGTTCATTCACCGCGAATGTGGCAATAATATAAAGATATGGTGCGGTGATATTGACGATGAATTGACTGCCAAAGGATATATCGTCCCCGGTCTGGGAGACGCTGGCGACCTGGCTTTTGGTACCAAAATGCAAGCATAAATGCGTGATAATCCGTAATTTACAGTTTGCTTGTATTTGTTAAATCCTGAAAAGGGCGCTTTTACTTACAGCATTTCATTTATTTTAGATGTCTTGATTAACTGATGAAAAGACTTATCTCTTTTTGCTTACTGATTTTTGTGCTTGGGAAAACCCATGCGCAGGATCCGCATTTCTCGCAATTCTTCTCATCTCCGCTTACATTAAACCCTGCTTTTACTGGCAAATTCGATGGCACTTTTCGTGTAACAGGCGATTACCGCAACCAGTGGCCTACCATCAATAATGCATTTACAACAGCAACTGCATCTGTAGATTTTCATATTCTCTCGGGCCATATACCAACCAACGATACCTGGGGTGTTGGCATAATGGCTTATAACGACAATAGTGCAAACGGAGCTGTGAAATTTAATTATGCTACTCTTTCCACTGCTTATCATAAAGGATTGGATGAAGAAGGCTATCATCAACTCGGGTTAGGTGTGCAGGTCACGTATGCCAATATGCTGATCAATACAACTGATCTCAAATTCGAGGATCAGTTAACAACCTCTGGTTTTACAGGCGTGTCTAACGAAATATTTAATAATGCGGTTCTTAAATCAAATTATATAGATGTAAATGCGGGCATACTTTATACCGGTAGCAGCAGTGATAAGAATAATTATTATTTCGGGGTAAGTTTATATCATATTACTCGTCCTACCCAACAGTTTACCGGCGCTTTGTATTCACTTAATTCAAGGGCAACGATACATGCAGGCACTTATTTTCCAGTGGGAGAAAATTCAATGTTGCATTTAAGTGGATTGCAGAGTTTCCAGGGTGGGGCTTCTGAAACTGTTATTGGTGGTGCATTACAACTGACAGCTGTATCCAGTGATGTTGACAAACCAACTAATTTGTATATCGGCAGCTGGATACGTTTTGGCGATGCCATTATTCCTTATATCGGCCTTGAGTTTGGCGATTTCCGTTTTGGTACTACTTATGATGTTAATACTTCTTCATTGAAGACTGCTTCACAGGGACAAGGGGGCTTTGAAGTTTCATTGATCTATATCCGCAAGCCAAATTCTGACAGGTCATTGCATTGCCCGAAGTTTTAGGCACGAACTCCATCATTACGAATCCATCACTGCAGTTCCGTCATTCCGAATCCCCACTTAACGGATGTATATCATTTTACGTGCAAAATCCAATTAAATTGACCACCCGTTTCCGACGCCAATTGACCACCATTTTAGCTGGCGAAAATTTGAATTTTTTCTTCTTAAATAATTAGTGATTCTTGTAGCAATTTGCATTGTCTGTAGACACTTGATCTCTACAAATCTAATACTACCCCTTACAATTTCCTACTGGTGTTTATCCATTGATTCTATGCAGTGTGGCTATTGATCTGCCAGGGTCTAATGATCTTTTGGTGGAAATGGTTTGCTGTTCGCGAGGTTAGCTAATGATAAAAACGCCCAAACGTTTTTATCATTAGCGGGTGATCAGTTTCGATCGGTTGGATATGGTCAGTTTCAATCGGTTGGAGGTGTATAGTCTAAATCGGACTGAAGTGGTCAATGCAATCGGATTTTGCAATCTTCCACAAGTCCGCTTAAATGCACGTAGAGATTTCTCACCCCCGCGATAATGTTTTGTAAATATGACAATTATTCGTTTCGCGGGGGATTCGAAATGACGCGCTGAACTAAAATTTGTTTAACCCCTTGGAGGGTTATTAACCCTCCAAGGGGTTAAACAAAAAAAGCCACTCCTTCCGGAATGGCTTCTCTTATTTTCATAATGGCTTATTTCTTCTTCCAGACATTATTATCTGAATTATAATCAGGGAATACATGATCAGGATCATAAGTAACTGATTCTATCTCTTCGGTAGAAGGATATTTGAATCTCCAGGATGTATTGCGTTCCCATATTTCTACAGGTAACTTAATACGGTCTGTTTTTCCACTCTTGAATTTAACTTCCAGTATAACAGGCATTGCCATCTTCTCCAGGTTATCTATGGTAATAAGTGAACCTTTTGAAAAATCTGTGCTGTCGTTATATCTAACATTACGTACACCTACATCCAAACGCCATGTATTGGCAAACCATCCGCGCCAGAACCATTGCAGGCTTTCACCAGATACATTTTCCATCGTGCGGAAAAAATCATCCGGTGTAGGATGTTTGAATGCCCACCTGTTAATATAGGTCTGGAAAGCACGGTCAAAACGTTCAGGCCCCAATACCTGTTCGCGAAGCATTACCAAGCCTGCACTGGGCTTGCTGTATAAAAGAGTACCATTGTTATTTTCGTTTAAGTTATCGGCGCCATTGCTTAGAATGGGTTCTAATGTAGGTCGGGTATAACCATTTGCCTGGTTATGCAAATCAGGAACCCTGCCTTTAAATTCGCCATTATTAAAATTATTAGTTGACAATGTATTGATGAAAGTATTAAACCCTTCATCCATCCAACCATATAAACGTTCATTGGAACCAACGATCATTGGGAACCAGGTGTGCCCGAATTCATGATCATTCACTCCCCATAGGCCACGTCCGCCACTACGCGCGCCGCAGAAAACAATACCCGGATATTCCATTCCGCCCGGAGTACCCGCAACTGCTGTTGCAGCAGGATAAGGAAATTCAAACCATTTGGCTGAATTATATTCAATAGATTTTTTTACAAACTCTGTAGAACGCCTCCAACCGGTTGATGTATCGCTTTCAACAGGATATGCCGAAATGGCCATTGATTTTTTTCCGCTTGGCAGGTCCATCTTCGCTGCATCAATTACAAATGCAGAAGAAGCACCCCATGATGCATCACGAGCATTTTTAATTTTGAAATGCCATGTCAGTTCTGCTTTACCAGCAGGGCGTGATTTAGGATCTGTTACTTCAGGGCCTGAACGTATCACAACTGTCTTCTCGCTTTTTGCAGCTTCAGCCCAACGTTTTTGTTGTTCGGGTGTGTACACATCCTGCGGGTTTAATAATTCACCAGAGCAAACAACAATATCTTTTGCCTGTGCGGTGATGCTGATATCAAAATCGCCATACTCTAAATAAAACTCACCGGGACCTGTGTAAGGCAACGGATTCCATCCGCTGATATCATCAAACACATACATGCGGGGGTACCATTGTGCAACGGTAAATATTTTTCCATTCTTTGTTTTCATAATGCCCATACGATCAGAACCGTAATCAGGCGATATAAATGAATACTCAATTTTCAATTTTAAAACACCGCCGTTTGCGCTCAGCTCTTTTGGTAAAAAAACCTGCATACGGGTATCTTCCACCATAAACTTTACATCGGTGGCAACATTTGCTGCGTTGATCATCTTAACCGATTTGATCTTATAGCCCGCATCAAAATCTTGTCCGCGCCCGCCATTACGGCTACCGGCCATTGGAACAATGATACTGCCGCGTGATTCTTTTTTAAAAAGGTTTTGATCCAACTGCATCCAGATAAAATCCATTTTCAGCGGACTGTTATTGGTGTACGTCAGCACTTCTGTTCCTGTGATCTCATTTGTTTCGTCATTCAGTTTTGCTGCTAATTGATAGTCGGCACGGTTCTGCCAGTATTTTGGTCCCGGCTCACCTGTTGCTGCCCTGTAATCTGTTCCGTTCTTGGTATAAAAGAAAGGAGCAAATGCTGCAGTGTAATCATATTTTGTAGTGGGTGCTGGGAGATCGGGTGCTTCTGGCGGCCTGCCCCCTCCCCGTCTTCCTGCGGGTGCTGCTCCATTACCCGGAGGTAGCGGAGGTGGTGGCGTTGTTTGTGCTGCTGTGATACCGATGGTTGCTGCCATAACAAGAGATAGGCAGCTCATGTGCATTAGTTTCATTGCGTGGATTTTTATAGTTGTAGAAAGCACAATAGTACTGCAAAAAGGGTAATGGCGTGTAGCATTGCAGAAGCTATGGCGCAGTGCCTGTTGGGCTTATCGGTAAACAGGCTTGGGGGTCGGTGAAAATAGATATTAAGAGAGTGGGGCTTGGGTATCACTTCTGCTCAAAAAATCCCACCTGCCTTAAAAAAGCTACCTGATCAAAATAACTCACAGACTTCATGATCTTTCCGTCTTTGATCTCAAAGCGGGTACTGTTTTTTAATGTGTATGTTTTGCCCAACATATATGCCGGTCCACCGTCTTCCAGGTGCATCATTGTTCCATGTGATTCATATTCTACTACAATTTCATTTTCAGTTGATAAGATATGGCTGATGGTATATTTCAGATCAGGCGATGAAATAAAATATCTTGAATACACTTCCCTCGCTTCTGCAGGGCCTTTCTTCGTTCCTTCCCAATTTGGCGATTCCAATGTGGCGCTATCGGAATAAAATTTTGAGATGGCAATCGTATCATGCCTGTTCATCGCTTCAAAATGCGCGGTAATGATATCCTGTAATGAATTTTTCTTATCCGCTGTACACTGGCTAAGGAATAGCCCGGTCAATGCTATTAAGCTTATCACTAATATTTGTTTCATAAGGGTAGTTTGGCTTTCACAAACTACACATTATTTCGGTTTTCTTTTGTCAACTCGCATAATACTCCTCTAATTGTATTAAATTTGAGTCTCCCCTAAAACAACATGGCTTTAAACAACGGCAAGGCATGCCTGTCCATAAGAATTATTATGGGTTTTAAGCTATTGTATCAATCGTGGCACTATTATTTCGGTAACTTTTAAAATCATATCCTATGAACACAGAACAGTTTGAATTTGAAAAATCACCCATGACCAAATCCATCTTCGCCGGGCTTTTCGCAGGCTTTATTGCAACGATCGTTTGCCTTGCATACAATTATGCTTACCGCGACATCACTGAGTTTGCGCCTTCGTCTATTTTTAATGTTTCATCCATTATTTTTGGAGTGCTCATTTTATCGGTTCTGGCGGGATTAGTTTATTATCTCTTTACCAGTTTGTTCAAAAAAGGGACACTCGTGTTTACTATTTTATTTATTGCTCTTGCATTAATAATCCTGAACAGGATACGCGCATTGCATTCGGATGGTTCAATAGTAAGCCTGAGAGGTGGGTTAGGATTGGGGATAGGTTTGATCATGTGTCTCCTGGTAGCATTACTTATTCCTTATTTCTCTAAGCATTCGAGGGAGTATATTTAAGCAGGAATTTTTGTCTTTCTTAAATCATCGGAAAGTCTAATTATGATCTTTTCCATACTTATAATATGCCCTATATTTAATTTTATATTTTTCTCCGAAAGAAACAGAAACGCCTTCGGAATTAAATTCTTCAGACAAAGTCTTGTGATTTTTATCTGTTACAATTTTGATTGATTCAGCACATTTGTATGAAAGCGCTTTACTAGTTTGTGTTACGCAATTGCTATCATATTGAAGATTGCTAATTTCTGATAAAGAGTATTTTGGATTTGCACTGTCCATATAGTCTTTTTGGCTTTCTTCATTATCGTTAAAAAAGGCTTTGTAATGCTTTACGTTAATAGGCCTGCCTCTATCGTCGTACTTAAAAATATACTTATTCCACGCACTTTGCCCTCCCGTCTGACAAACCTTTGGGTTAAATGTTTCATAAACAGATCGGTAATTTATCGCTGAATCAACAATACGGTCCTTTACAATAATATCACTTAGCGATTCATTTAGCGGAAGCCTATATTCGTAACCTGTCTTTTTTATTAAGGAGTCATGAATAAACCACAATTCTGAAATTAACAAACTATCTGTTTGTGTGCTGTCAAATCTAAAAATAGCAACATATTTGTAAAAATAAGTAGAGTCAGAATTATTATTTACAGTCAATTGTTTTCCCTGGGTTTTAGGTGATGGATTATTCAGGCACCCAAAAAATAGGATTAAAAAGAATGCATATGTCATGAGGGAAGTTATCTTCATTTTATCACAGCTAACACTTAAATGTACACACCTTTTTGTTACTTGAATTTGTTTTCAACGGGCACTACCTCGTATCCCCTATCCAGCATCCCCTATCTCTTCCCACTCACATAAGCATTCCCCTTTACAATAAACCTATACGGCAGCAACGCATCATCACCCGCATAATCCACTCCAATACGCGGGGTGGCAAGTATTTGATTGCGGCTTAATTTATATCCATCGTCTGCAATAAAAATATGGGTACTCTTTAAGTCAGCCCCGGTGTGATGCGTATGTATTCCCAATGCTTTGGAAACATTTCCCGGGCCTTTGGTTAAAGTGTTATCTAATTTTTTCTTGCCCGTGCGTATCAACATATCTTCTATACCAATTATGGGTTCTACTGCGCGAATAAGAATGGCATGTGGTGTGCCTTCAACATTTGTTACCACATTAAATAAATGATGTATGCCATAACACAAATACACATAAGCTTTACCGCCATTTGCATACATCACTTCGGTGCGGTCGGTTCGCCTGCCACCAAAAGCATGTGAGGCCTTATCAATAATACCATTATATGCCTCAGTTTCCACGATCCTGCCTGCAGTAAGAACCCCTTCAAAACGAGTGACCAATACCTTCCCCAATAATTCCTTGCCTATTACCAATACATTTTTTCTTTCATAGAATGAGATGGGCAATTTCTTCCATTGATGTGGCGTTCTTTCTTTCATAGTGTTTTGCGTACCGAAACAGTTAAATTCGCATGGCTAAATTACCCAATCAGTGCTGAAAGATATCATTACAGCCATACAGGCATATTTTGAGGCGCACCGCTTTATCCGCGAACATAAATTGTGGAAATGGATACTTGCGCCCGGTATTCTCTATGCCATCCTCTTCATGATCAGCATGTATTATTTCGGGCATACGGCCAACAGTTTTATTGAGTGGCTGAGCCTGAAGACCGGCTTAAAGACCTGGCTGGATAAAATGAATGACGGGCTGCTAAGTTTTCTCTTTACCCTCGGCAACCTGGTATTCTGGCTGGTAATGATGCTCTTCTATTTTTCGCTGTTTAAATTTTTTATCCTTGTTGCGGGTTCACCGGTATTCGCTTATTTGAGTGAAAAAACAGAAGCCATCATCGAAGGAAAAGATTACCCATTTAGTTTCAGGCAACTTACAAAAGATATTGCGCGGGGCATTCGAATTGCATTACGGAATTGTGCCTGGCAAACGGTGTATACATTTTCCATTCTCGTATTGAGCATTGTTCCGGTAATTGGATGGATCACTCCCATCTTAGCACTGATGGTTGAATGCTATTTCTATGGGTTTTCTATGCTTGATTACAGCATGGAGCGGCATAAAAAAACGGCCGCTGCAAGTATTGTTTATATCGGCAATCACAAAGGACTTGCCATCGGTAATGGAATGGCTTTTTATTTTATGCACCTGGTTCCTTTTGTTGGATGGGTGCTGGCGCCTGCTTATGCTGTGATCGCTGCTACACTTAGTATGTATCCGCTGAAAGAAGAAACTCGTTAATCATAATTACTGCAATGGGCTTAGGCAAAGTTTATTTAATACCCTGTTCACTTCACGAAGAAGCGATTGACGCTGTTCCTCCCAATATTTTACCCTCCATCCAGGACTGCGATGTCTTTTTTACTGAAAATGAAAAGACAGCAAGAAGGTATTTTAAAAAGTTATGGAAGGAGATGGTGATCGACAACTACCAATGGTTCACCATTCACAAAGCGGAAGAAGAAGTAAAACAATCGTTTATACAATTGTTGAAACAGGGAAAAAATATCGGCATCATTAGCGAAGCGGGTTGTCCCGGTATTGCTGATCCCGGACAAATATTAATAGATGCCGCACAGCAATTGAATGTTACCGTAAAACCATTGGTAGGACCGAGTTCCATCCTGCTTGCATTAATGGCCAGCGGAATGAACGGGCAATGCTTCCAGTTTAACGGGTATATTCCTATCGACAGCCTGGAAAGAAAAAAAGCGATCACTGCTATGGAAGCAGATTCGCAGAAACGCCAGTGCACACAAATATTTATTGAAACACCCTATCGCAATAATGCTTTGATAAAAGACCTGCTGCAAACATGCAAGGATGGAACGAAACTTTGTATAGCAGTTGATATCACTGCTCCTTCAGAAAGTATTCAGACCAAAACAATTCAGCAATGGAGGTCACAGGTTCCGGATATTCATAAACGCCTTGCGATATTTTTATTGATTGCTGTATAATTTACAACCCGTATTTATCAATCAGGTAGATCAGTCCTGCCATATTCACCGCTCCCAATAACAATTCTCTTTTGTTTACTGCTTCGAAAACATCGGTTCGTGCATGATGAATATCAAAGTAGCGTTGGTTATCCGGGATAAGTCCGGAAAGTGGTGTTTTAAATGTTTGCCCCAATGGACCAATATCAGATCCGCCGCCACCGGCAGAAAGATCGGATGTACCGTAAGGGTGTAACAAAGGCATCCACGCCTGAACCTTGATTAATTGCTCTGCACTCATGGTAAATCCAAAGCCACGAGGCGTAAATCCACCTTCATCACTTTCAAGTGCAAAAATGTGTTTCTCATTTTTCGCCTTTGCTTCGGCTGCATATTTCTGTCCGCCCCTGCCGCCATTCTCTTCGTTGGCAAACAATACAAAACGGATGGTGTGTTTTGGTTTATATCCGATTGCTTTCAGCGCACGCATTACTTCAATGGTATGCACTACGCCTGCACCATCATCATGCGCACCTTCATTCACATCCCAGCTATCCAAATGTCCGCCCACTGTAATGTATTGATCAGGAAATTCTGTTCCAATCAATTCACCTATCACATTATGCCCTATCGTATCAGGTTGAAAATGTGCATTGGTCACGAGTGATATTTTTACCGGAGATGCTTTGCATTTCTCCCACAATAGATCAGCATCTTTTAATCCCAGTGCGGCAGCAGGAATTTTCGGATACTGTTCATCATACACCATGGCGCCTGTATGCGGATTATTATCTGTAGCCTCCGTAAGCGAACGCACCAAAACTGCTACAGCGCCGTATTTGGCAGCGCGACTTGCTCCACTTCTTCTGTACACACCAGATTCACCATAGGCCCTTCCCGGAACGATATAAGTTGGGTTAAAAGGATAATTATAAAAAACGATCTTTCCTTTTATCTCATCTTTTCTTTTTTCCAGTTCGTCATAATTGGCAACGGCTATCACATCGGCAGTAACACCTTTTGGTCCACTGCCTATTGAATTACCCAATGCCAGTGCATCTAATTTGATTTGTTCTTTTTTCTTGTTGATCTCAACAACGGTTACTTTGTCCTGTCCGCCGCGTACCCAATGCGGCACCATACATTCCTGCAAGTACACACGATCGGCACCCATGGCTTCCATAGAAACCTTCCCCCATTGCACTGCTTTTGCAAATTGCGGAGAGCCTGCCAGCCTGCCTCCTACCTGCTTTGTAAGCTGGTGTAGCAGGTCGTATGCCTTGCCATTGGCCATTATTTCATCTGATATTTTTTTGATAAAGATTGAATCCGTGTTGGATTGTGCGCCTGCCATAAATGGGGCAAGCAGAAAGAGTAGGTATAGTTTTTTCATGTGGCTAAGATATTGAATTATGTTATTCTTACTCTATGACGAGTGGGAGATATAAATGGGGAATAGTTGGTACTTTCGGGCTTGAAGATGTACGATGTCAGATGTACGATGTTAGATGTGGCCCCGGAGGATCACATCGTACATCTTACATTAAGAATGGGGGAATAAATTTTACTAAGCTTATAAAATAGAACTATGCGTATAGGGATTGTTTGTTATCCAACTTTCGGGGGAAGCGGTGTATTAGCTACTGAGTTGGGAAAGGCATTAGCCGATAAAGGCCACCAAGTTCATTTCATTACCTACCAGCAGCCCGTAAGGCTGAATGTTTTTAATGCCAATATCTTTTATCATGAAGTGAGGGTGCCCACTTACCCTTTATTTGATTTTGCGCCTTATGAAGTGGCATTGGCGAGTACCATGGTAGATGTGATCATGAATCATGACCTCGACCTGCTGCATGTGCACTATGCCATTCCGCATGCTTCTGCTGCATACATGGCAAAGCAGATCGTGAAAAGCAAGAACGGGCGCAATGTGCCTGTGATCACCACTTTGCATGGTACTGATATTACATTGGTAGGCCGCGATAAAACCTATGAACCCGTTGTTACTTTTTCCATCAATGAAAGTGATGCTATAACGGCAGTGTCTGAAAATCTAAGGGAAGAGACCTTTAAAAGTTTTCCCATCACCAAAGAGATCACTGTCATTACCAATTTTGTAGATGTATCCCGTTTTAATAAAAAACCATTTGATGCTTTCAAGAAAGTGATCGCTCCTGATGGAGAAAAGATCCTTGTTCATGCATCCAATTTCAGGAAAATAAAAAGGGTGGATGATGTGGTAGAAATATTTGCCAGGGTAAGAAAGCAAATGCCCGCTAAATTATTAATGGTAGGTGATGGCCCCGAAAGGCCTGTAGCAGAAGAACTGGCAAGAAACCTTGGGGTAGCGGATGATGTGCGCTTTGTAGGAAAACAGGAACAGATGGAAGAGATCATGGCGGTGAGTGATATCTTTTTACTAACCAGCGATTATGAAAGCTTTGGTTTATCGGCGCTTGAAGCCATGGCTGCAAGAGTAGTAGTGATCAGTACTAATGCTGGAGGGCTTCCTGAAATAAATATCCAGGGAAAAACAGGCTTTATGGCAAATGTGGGAGATGTAGAAGCGATGAGTGATTATGCCATCGAATTATTAAAGGATGAAGACCGTTTGAAAAAGATGAAAGAAGCGGCTTATGCGCAGGCTTGTAAGTTTGATATTAAGAACATCGTACCTCAATACGAAAAATTATACAGCAGGTTTTGCAGGATGGAACCTTGCGTATAAATTAATTATTTTTTAAAAAGGCTATAGGCCAGTTTTAATATACTCATCAACCCGGCTTGTTTAGCTGTGTCGTTCTCTTCTTCTTTTTTCTTTTTCCCTGAAAACAGGGTGAATGCTCCTTTCAGCAGTTTCCATGCAGCCCCCGCTATGCTTGCATTCCGGAAAACAGGTACTACTGCACCAATAGTAGCTTTAAAGGTCTCCTGAGGTAAGCGCTCCCATCTTTGTGCAAGGTTATGCTCATCTTCACGGATACGTTTTTTAACACGCTCCTTTTCAGCCTGGAGGCTTTCCCATGAATCTATTTTAGAATGCCTGTTCGTTGTCATCGTTATCATTTTTTTCAAAGAATACTTTTATTACAGCATCTGTTACCAGTTTCCCGATCAGCTTTTTTCGCAGTTTCACAACTACCAGCAATAATATCAAATACAAAGCAGCGATAATACCAAAACCGATATAGAAGCTATGTGTTAATTCTGCAAAAAAATATCCAGCCATGAAACTGATAAACAGCAGGACAAAGAATCCCAGCAGCGCTATGATCAATCCTGAAAATATCAACCCTGCCATCTTCGATATTTTCTCGGCTACCTGGATCTTGATCAATAAGATCCTGTCCTTCACATACTCTTCAATCTTTTTGCCTGAATCGGAAAAGAATTTTTCTTCGTGTTCCATACAATTTATTTAGGAGATGATGTCTTTTGCCCTGTTTTCTACCTCACCCGCAAATGACTTTCCTTTCTCAAGCAGATCATTTACTTCTTTTCCAAGGCCTTCTAATTTGTTCTTGATATTTTCTGCCCAGTCTTCTGCAGTTTCTTTTGCATCTTCTATTACCTCTTTGCACTTCTCGCCCGAAAGAAAAATGGCTAATGCTGCCCCGGCAACTGCCCCAAGAATAAGCCCGGCAATGAATTTCTTATTATCGCTCATAAGTTAAGATTTAGTACAGGATTTGGTAACTTTGAAAGGCATAGTGCAATCTTTATACCAAATTACATGGAAAACAGCCAGGACCATAAATTGAACCGAAACATATTTTTAGCGATCATCCTCCTTTTCGCAGTATTTCTTGTGTTTTCACTAATGGAATTTTTTACCGCCTTTCTGGCAGCCATCATGTTTTATGTGCTTAGCCGCAGGCCAATGGAATGGCTGATAAAAAGGTGGAATTGGAAAAGATCCATAGCCGCCTTTGTCATTATCCTTATCTCTTTCTTTATTATCCTTCTGCCCATTTCCCTAATGGCCACTCTTCTTTATAAAAAGGCAGTAATGATCGTCTCCAACCAGGAAGCCATCATCGCTTCCCTGAAGCACTTCGATGCTACCATGCAGGATCGTTTTCATTTCAGTATCATACCCGATAATGTTTTACAGGACGCAGGTAAATATGGCGCTTCAATCCTTTCAACTGTTCTCAATTCAGGGTTCAATTTTTTCACTACCATGATCATGATGTATTTCTTTTTATACTTCCTGCTCATCAATATCAACAAGCTCGAAGCGGGGATCATTTTATATCTGCCTTTCGATAGCACCAAGATCAGCCTTTTTGGAACTGAGCTGGTCTCACAAACTTTCAGCAATGCAGTAGGTGTGCCATTAATAGCCGTGATGCATGGGATATTGGCTTACATCGCATATAAAATAGCCGGGCTGGATGAATCGGGTTTCTGGGCAGTGATAACAGGCTTTGCTTCTGTAATTCCTGTTATTGGAACAGGCATTGTATGGATACCCGCCGGTCTTTTCCTGCTTGCCACCGGACATTCATGGCAAGGATTCTTTGTATTGGGCTGGTGCCTGATCATACTCGGCAGCAGTGATAATCTTGTCAGGTTTATGCTGGCAAAAAAAATGGCCAATGTACATCCTGTCGTTACCGTGTTGGGAATCATTATCGGGTTAAAATATTTTGGTATTACTGGGCTGATATTCGGTCCACTGCTCATTTCTTACTTCCTCATTTTGCTGAAGATCTATTATGTAGAGTACCAGATGCCGGGCGTTGAAAAAAAGCATGTTATAAAAAAATTGCCTGCCTATTTAAATCCTTTCGGAAACAGGCAGGCAAAGAAAAAAGATGATGATATCAAAAACAATTCCTGATACAGGCTTATTTTTTTGACTTCAGAAAAGGAAACAGCATAGGCACATTCTTTTTATACGCCGCATATTCCACAGGGTGCGCTTTCATCAGGTCGCGCTCTTCCAAAAATTTAACTGCGATCAAAATATAAAGCGTAGATGTTGCCGTAAAGACAAGATGGCCAACCGTCATTACAGGTGCTGACCAAAATGCGATAATAAAGCCCAGCATGATTGGGTGCCTGACAATTTTGTAGAACCAGTTTACACGAAACTGGCCGGGGCCAGGTTGTATGCCTTTCATGTTATTGTACACTTGCTTCAAACCAAAAAGATCAAAGTGGTTGATCATGAATGTAGAAAAGAAAACGATCAGCCATCCAAGATAGTAAAGTACGGTAAGGATGTTGGCCACTACGCCATCTGCTTTCCAAACAACATCTGTCATAGGCTGCCATTTCCAGTAAAGCAATAAAAGAGCCAGTGAGGATAACAGAACATATGTGCTGCGTTCAATGGCCGGACTAACAATAGTAGTCCACCATTTTTTGAAAGCTGGCCTTGCCATCACACTATGCTGCAATGCAAATACACTAAGCAAACATGCATTGATGAGAAGTGATTGCATAAAAGATCCTGTAGTCCCGGAATCAATGACTTTCGGAAAAGTGATACTTCCTAAAGAAGCAATGTTTCCGACAAAAATGATCGCGTAAAGAAACGCTACGAGAAAAACTGCATATGCAATGATCCCATAGAGAAATGAAAGTACTCTTGTCATGGTTAAAGTTTTAAGGGGTATGGGTTGAGGTGCCGCTAACAAGATAGAAACATTTCTGACAAAAGAAGATAAATCGGGGTTTAATTCAGGCAGGGCGCTATTTCCCGGAACAACAGTGCTGGATACTTTCCGAAACGATACCACAGATCTTTTGCAATTCTTCATTAGTGGCGGTCAACGGTGGCGCAATACGCATGCATGCAGGCGCAAACAGGAACCAGTCTGTGATCAATCCATTTGCAATGCATTGTTTGATGATGGCATGGCATATTTCTACCGACTCAAATTCCACTGCCATCCATAACCCGCAGCAGCGAACTGCTTTAATAACAGGGTGTTGCATGTACTTTATTAATAATGCGGCTTTCTCTTTTACCTGCTGAACACAGCCTTCATCTAATAGTACATTCAATGCCGCCTTACCTGCTGCACAGGAAACAGGATGTCCGCCAAATGTGGTGATATGCCCCAACACCGGGTCGTGCGTTAATGCACTCATCAATCTTTTATCAGCAATAAAAGCACCTAATGGCATTCCGCCTCCGAGTGCTTTTCCTAATAATAATATATCGGGCACTATTCCAAATTGTTCAAATGCCCATAGAGTGCCTGTGCGCCCAAAGCCTGCCTGTATCTCATCTAATATCATCAAGACACAATGTTCATCGCATTTTTTGCGGATAGCATTTATCCATTCTTTTTCAGGTTGAATGATACCGGCTTCCGCCTGCAAGGTTTCCAAGATCACACAAGCGGTATTACTATCAATTGCAGCGACCGCTTCATCAGTCCCATAATCAAAATGATATACATCCGGTAACAAAGGCCTGAAGGCGTTGCGCCAGTATTCATCTCCCATTACACTCAATGCACCTTGTGTGCTTCCATGGTAAGATCTGTTAAAAGAAATAATTTTAGACCGTCCCGTAATGCGCTTAGCCAATTTCATTGCCCCTTCTGTTGCTTCAGCACCGCTATTGGTAAAATACACGCAGTTGAGGGATGGAGGAAGATGATCTGTTAGCAATTTTGCATAAGACACCTGGGGTTGTTCAATAAATTCACCATACACGATCAGGTGCATGTATTCGCCTGCTTGCTCCTGCACAGCTTTCACCACTTTCGGATTGCTATGACCAATGTTGGCCACACTAAATCCTGATATGGCATCAATATATTCCTTACCCGAAGCATCATATAAATAAATGCCCTTTGCTTTCACCATTTCAATTCCGATGGGTTCAGAAGAGGTTTGGGCAATATGGTCCTGGAATAATTGGCGGATGTTCATGCTATGTGAAGTTAAGGACAAGTATGGTAGGGTTCTTCCCGGCTTAAAAAGTAAATACATTCACCGGTTTTGTTGCAGAAAAATTTAAATAGAAGTATCTTCACGTATACCTCTTTAACCAGTTCCTATGGCACTTATAATTCCTGTCCATGATAAGCATCCACAGTTTGGAAAAAATTGTTTTGTAGCTCCCAACGCCACCATCATTGGTGATGTTGTGATGGGCGATGATTGTAGCGTCTGGTTCAATGCCGTTGTACGCGGCGATGTTCACTTCATTAAAATGGGCAACAAAGTAAATGTACAGGATGGTGCAGTGATACATTGCACTTTTGAGAGATGCCCTACTACCATTGGAAACAATGTTTCTATTGGCCACAATGCCATTGTACATGGGTGCACAATTTTTGATGATGTTTTAATTGGCATGGGTGCTATTGTTATGGACCGGTGCGAAGTACATAGCAATTCTATCATCGCTGCCGGCGCAGTGGTACTGGAAGGCACCATCGTAGAAGAAGGAAGTATTTATGCAGGTGTCCCGGCAAGAAAAGTAAAAGAGATCGCAACAGATATGATACACGGGGATATTGAAAGGATCGCAGCCAATTATGTAAAATATGGTTCCTGGTTCAGTGAACACAATGAAGTGCCTAAAAAATAATTTACCAGGATTTTTCTTCCATACTTGCCAGCAGGTTACAATAACTGGTGTAACGTTCTTCTGAGACCTTTCCATTTGCAACTGCTGCTTTTACTGCACAGCCGGGCTCATTAATATGAATGCAATCATTGAACTGGCAATCATTTATCAATACACGCATTTCAGGAAAATAGTGTGAAAGTTCTTTGGGAGTGATATCGGCCAGCGCCAATTCTCGAATACCCGGTGTATCAATTACTTTGCCACCAAAGGGCAGGTCGAACATTTCTGCAAAAGTAGTAGTATGCAAACCTTTCCCGCTCCAGTCGCTCACTTCCTGCGTGCGCAGGTCAAGTTCAGGGAATATGAGATTGATAAAAGTAGATTTTCCAACACCACTATGTCCGCTCAGCAATGTTGTTTTGTCTTTTAATATTGAACTGATCTCCTCCACCCCTTCCCCATTTAAAAGGCTTGCCAGCACTACTTTATAGCCGACAGCTTCATATATTTTCTTCAACTCCTCAAACTTTGTTAACTCTTTCTTTTTATACAGATCGGCCTTATTAAAAACAATGATCGCAGGTACATGGTACATTTCACAGGCAACTAAAAACCTGTCCATAAATCCTTGCGATGTTTTGGGTTCTTTCAGCGTAGCAAATAAAAGTCCCTGGTCAAGATTGGATGCAACAATATGGTGCTGGTGTTTGTTATGCGGACTGATCCTGGCCACATAATTCCTTCTTTGCAGTATTTCTGAGATCATTGCCGTTTGTTCCACTTCATTTTCCAGTTCCATTTCCACGTTGTCTCCTACAGCGATTGGATTAGTGGAGGTGATTCCATCTATCTTCAGCACGCCTTTGATACGGGCATTGTATATTTTGCCATCAGCTGTTTTAGCAACGTACCAATTGCCGGTAGATTTATAAATAAGGGCTTCCATGTTATGCGAAGATAACAGGAAGCCCGCGTTCTATTCAATGGTGGTTTTTCTTAATTCACTTGCCTTACATAATTCGATCCGATCAATGCAGGCTGGTTCCAAAGCTTGTAATCATCTGCAGGCAATGATTGCAGTCCGCTTATATTATATTTTCCGGGATTCAGTTTATATTGATCCGGGAAAGTGTTACTAAACTCATACACTTGTTTTGTAGAAGGGTCATACATTCTTTGTTTTCCCAGTATTCCATCACTTATTTTTTGGCTGCTGATATCCTGTGACTTTGTTTTATATTCCCACGACTTCATGAGTGTATTACTTCCTTCTGCAAGTGTTTTTCCAGCCTGTAAAACACCTTGTGTAAACTTGTCATTGGCAGCAATGCAATTTGAAACATAAGAAGGGTCTATAGAAAATCCTTCCAGGCATTTTTCCATACCACCCACGAGCGCATCAAATTCATTTAGTGGGGCTGTGATACCCATAAATGAATAGGCTATACCCATATTATCGCCCGGGCCGCCAGTATTCATTATAACTGATACAGCAGTTACCATAAATAAACCCTGGCTGGAAATAGTTCTTTCCCTGTTCGTGAAAACAGCCCTGATGATAGCTGTAGTGCTTGGGAAATTCCTGAAACCCGGAAGCTGCGGCTCTGAAGAAATGATAGATACATTATATAGTTCAGGTAATTTTTCACTGGTTCTTCTTACTTCAGGCTGATCTGCAATCAAATGAAAATTTATTAGAAAATTTTCGGGAGTAAAAGGTTGTATAACTGGTGCGTCATTCCATGGGGTCCGCATACCTCCCATATTAACATATTGGTTAGTGATCTGTTTCTGGCGATAGGTTAAATAGATAGGGCCCGCTGTTCCATAATGAAAAAATTGTCTTAGCGGATTTTTAGGATCCCAGGCAATAAACGACATATCCACACAATTCCCTCTTACAAAAAGTTTCCAGTCGGCTGGCATCTTTACAGAATAGCCATCAAATCTTTTTTCAACGGTTGAAGGAAGTGTTACCGTTGGTGGATTGGCGGCATTTCTAAAAGAATTATTCTGCCCGCAGGAACTTAATCCCTGTAACAATATGATGGCAGACAAGATCAGTGAATTTTGAAACGTTTTCATGGTGTTGATTTTTGGGTGTGATGATTTAATCTTTGTAGACCAAAACTAAAACAGCCGGTGTCCCTCGGGAATAGTCCTTTTGTACTATCCGGAAACTTCCCAAAAAATACATCTATTTATGGGAATTTCTTAAAAATCGTCAGGCGGAGAGCCATTTCCAGTACAATACAAATCAATCCCGCCAGGAGAAAAGGCAGGAATTCTTCGGTGAAGCGGTTATATGTTGTTACCTGTACTTTGTTTTTTTCGAGCTGATTGATGCTGGCATATATTTTTTTCAATGCCTCATTATCGGTGGCATGAAAATACTGTCCACCTGTTTCTTTTGCCAGGCTTTGCAACAATGATTCGTTGAACTCCATCTTTCTTCTTTGGGTGGTGGCGCCAAACTGCGATTGCACCTGCACATCCATTTCCTTTTCACTGCCTACACCTATTGTGTACACTTTAATGCCGTAGAGTTTTGCCATATTCTTGGCAATATCTGGGGGGATCACTCCCCCAAAATCAACTCCATCAGTCAATAAAATGATCACCTTGCTTTTTGATTTGCTGTTCTTCATCCTATCAACACTTGTTGCCAGCCCGGAGCCAATGGCTGTTCCATCAACACCCAAATAACCATTTTCTATATTATTGATCTGTGCCTGTACAGTATTGTGATCTGTTGTAAGCGGGCAAAGGGTAAAACTTTCGCTGCTGAATATGGTGATACCGATCCTGTCACCCGGCCTGCCCTGCACAAATTCGCGTGCCACTTGTTTGGATGCTTCCAGGCGATTGGGCGTAAAATCCTGTTCCGTCATACTGCCGCTGATATCAAAACACAACACAATGTCTATTCCTTCACCATCGGTTTGCTGTTCGGTAAATCTTTCACGCGGCCTCGCCAGCGCTATGATCAATGCTGCAAGCCCAATACATCGCAGCACAAACATGAAATGCCTCATGCGCGATTTCCAGTTTTTTATTCCTTGCAGAAAAAAAGTAGTGGTGACCTTGAAAGAACCCGTTTGATTTTGGTTGTTTTTGATATACCAATAGATCATGTAAGGAATCACCAATAACAATGGCAATAACCAGGGGTAAGCAAAATCAGTATGGTGCAGCCAATCAACCAGCATTATCCTTTTTTTGGAATTGATATTGATAGATTGTTTGAAGGAATGATTTGCCTGTTACAATAGCTTCATCAGGCTCAGCACCCGATGGAATGAATTTTGCAAACTTTACTGCATCGGCGAGGCGCAATAATTGAAAGTATTTTACCTGCGCAGGCTCTGTGCCTATCTTTCCTTTCAATTGTATCATGTATTCATCCGTTGTTTTATCAGTGGTAACAATGTTTAGTTGTACGTCTGAGAAACTCCTGCAGATGTCAATGAGTTTTGTAAAAAATAATTTATGCTTTCCTTTTTCGATCAATCCCTCTTTTTGCAATGCATCTATTTGCGCCAAAGCTTCAGCAATTCCAAATTGTTTTGGTTTACTCTTGACAAATGTTTTTCGTTTTTTAAAATACCTGACAAGTAAAATAATAATGATCACTAAAATAATAACGCCTCCTGCTATCAGTCCGATCATTAGCCAGTCTGTCTTGGGTTCTACCTTAATGATGTCTTTAATATCGTGATAATCCTTCAGCCCTGAAACATCTACTGGCAACACTGAAATGAGAATGGAATCAGTTGCTTTTACATTTTTAGATGTAAATGAAATAGGAAATGCGGGTATATACCATGAACCCGAATCAAAAGAAGTGATGATGATCTTTTGCTGGTAAGTGATATTTCCGGCAACAGGTACCGTATCAATGGGAAACCGTTTTACTACTTCAAAATGATTAAAACTATCCGGCACATCAAACCACTTGTCTACTAAAAATTTGGAAGGATCAATATTGTCCACCTTTAATTGTACTTCTATCTGTTCGCCTATCAGTATTTTATCCCTGTTGACGGTTGCTGAAACGGTTTGGGAGAAAGAATGAAAACTGGCTAGCAATAAAAGCAGCGCGATAGCCGTAAAAGGTAACCAGCGCCTGAAGCGATTGTGTGCTGACTGGTTTTTTTCTCTCATGCTCGCCTGATAAAAAATTGTTGTAAAGCTTTTACATAATCCTGTCCCGTGCTTATCTGCAACAGGTCTGCACCTGCAGTACGAAACACTTGTGATGCATCATTGCGGATCTTTTCAAATTGCTGCATATAATAATAGCGGATCATTGCATCGCCGGTATCCAGCCATGTCATTTTTCCTGTTTCAGCATCCTGTACTTGTATCAATCCAACATCAGGCAGGTTATTATCGGTTTTATCAAATACCTGCACTCCTATCACATCATGTTTTTTTGCTGCCACCCGCAATGCTTCATGGTAGCCTGCGTCAGCAAAATCACTCAATACAAAAACAATACTCTTGTGCCTCGTAATATTATTTAAGAACTGTAATGCTTTTACAATATTGGTCTCTTTAGCCTTGGGTTCAAAGCTGAGCAGTTCGCGCACTATATACAGAACATGGTCGCGGCCTTTTGAAGAGGGAATATATTTTTCTACTCCATCAGTAAAAAAGATGATCCCCGTTTTATCATTATTGCTCAGCGCGCTAAAAGCAAGTACCGCACATATTTCAGTGATGAGTTCTTTTTTTGTCTGCTGGTTGGTACCGAATGAACTGCTGGCACTCGCATCCACCAACAGGTAGACACTCAATTCCCTTTCTTCTTCAAAAATTTTACTGTAGGTGCCATTCATCCGCGCACTCACATTCCAGTCAATAAAGCGTGTATCATCCCCCGCCTGGTATTCGCGCACTTCTTTGAACGACATGCCCTGGCCCTTGAATGCCGTATGGTATTCGCCGGTAAACAAATGGTTCGTGAGCCGTTTGCTTTTGATCTCAAGCTCACGAACCTTTTTTAATATTTCGGCTGCTGTCATTCAGTGTGGATTAAAAAGCTATGGAACCTGGATAGTTTTCAGGATATCATCAATCAGTATTTCTGTTGTTACATTTTCTGCTTCTGCTTCATAAGTGAGCCCAATTCTATGCCGCATCACATCTTTTGCAATGGCTTTTACATCATCTGGGATCACGTAACCGCGCTGGTTCATAAAGGCATATGCTTTTGCAGCAAGCGCCAGGTTGATGCTTGCACGTGGCGATCCGCCATAACTGATCAGGTTTTTCATTTTTGCCAACCCAAATTGCTCAGGGTAACGCGTAGCAAAAACAATATCAATAATATACTGTTCAATTTTTTCATCCATATAAACCTGCCGCACCAATTCCCTTCCACCCAAAATTTCCTTTGTCGTTACTACTTTTTCCAAAACAGGTAGTATCCCTCCCTGCACTTGTTGCCGTATGATGAGTTGCTCTTCTTTCCGGTCTGGATAACCTACAATTATTTTCAGCATAAATCTGTCAACCTGCGCTTCGGGCAATGCATACGTGCCTTCCTGCTCCAGTGGATTTTGTGTTGCGAGCACTAAAAAAGGTTCTTCCAGTTTATAAGTTGAATCACCAATAGTCACTTGTTTTTCCTGCATGGCTTCCAACAATGCGCTTTGCACTTTTGCAGGGGCACGGTTGATCTCATCTGCCAAAATAAAATTCGCGAAGATGGGCCCTTTGCGCACCATGAATTCATTTTTAGGCTGATTGTAGATCATGGTACCAATCACATCTGCAGGTAACAGGTCGGGCGTAAATTGTATCCTGCTGAACTTTCCATCCACTGCCTGAGCCAATGATTTAATGGCAAGGGTTTTTGCAAGACCGGGTACCCCTTCCAATAAAATGTGTCCATTGCTTAATAGACCGATCAATAATCTGTCGATCATGTATTGTTGCCCTACGATCAATTTTGCCAATTCATTTCTCAACCGCCCCACAAATGGAGATGCCTGTTGAATTCTTTCGTTGAGTTGTTGTATGTCTGCCGCTGTTTGCATGAAAGAAATTTAGGCGGTGAAAGTACAAAGGGTTAAGGATTGAATGGCAGCTAATTCGCGGAATTGGGAAATTTTTAAAAGGCCTCTTTTGTAATACAAGCCGGGTGCATAATTCAATATCTTCGCGGCTTATGCCGAAGTTTGAACATGATACCATAGTGCCGGATAAATTCAGCCAACTGGGTAAAAAACAGCAGGTGGCAGGCATGTTTGATGATATTGCCGGGCGATATGATTTTTTCAACCGGTTCCTGAGTTTTGGAATTGATATATGGTGGCGGAAAAAAGCTATTGCACAGCTGGCATCCCTTCAACCCAAAAAAATATTAGACGTTGCTACAGGTACAGCTGATGTTGCGCTGATGATGTACAAAAAATTACAGCCCGAAAAGATCATTGGCATTGATATCAGTGAGGGAATGCTTGAACTGGGAAGAAAGAAGATCGATAAAATGGGATGGGAAAAACAGATCGAATTGGTAGTGGGCGATAGTGAAAAAATAAACTTTAGCGATAGCTCATTTGATGCCGTTACCGTTGCCTTTGGTGTGCGCAATTTTGAGGATTTGGAAAAAGGCCTCACAGAAATTCATCGTGTATTACAACCCGGCGGGAAGTTGATAGTACTTGAATTCTCAAAACCCGGAAATGGATTATTTAATATGCTTTGCAGATTTTATACAGGGGTGATAGGGCCCGGTATTGTACAACTGTTCTCTAAAAATAAAAGCGCTTACAAATATTTGAATGATAGTGTCCGCGCATTTCCTGAAGGGCAGGATTTTATCAACTTACTTCAAAACGCAGGATTTACCCATACTTATTTACAGCCTCTTAGCGGCGGTATCTGTACTGTTTATTGCGGAAGTAAGTAAGTTCTATCTGTCTTTGTGGTTGTTAAAAAAATCCCCGGTTATTCGCCATAAAAGCCAAACTTGGTATATTGCAGTAGTAATCGCCTCATCTAAATGAACCGAATGCCCCTTATCTGTACTTTCTAATTACATTTGGAAACCCAAACCATTGATTTTAAATTGATTACGAAATCATTCTTTTTACTGCGGAAGCAAGTGATCCTGCCCGTGCTATTCATTATTGCCGGTAGCTCCTGCTTTGCGCAAAGGGAGATCTATCATTCTGATCATGATAATGAGGCTTATTATTTTGGCATTACGCTGGGTTATGCTTCCTCTTCTTTACATGCCACTAAATCAACCAGGTTCCTGCAGGATGACAGTGTAATGTCAGCACAGCCGGGAGCAAGCGGTGGAGTGATTTTAGGATTATTGGCAACAGGTAGATTGACTGACCGTTTTCAAATAAGGGTAAATCCACAGTTGGTCATTGGTGGATCAAGGTATTTGAATTATACATTGGGCAGTACTGCGCTAGGTGAATCAGTTATCCAGCAAAAAATATTGCCTACCATCCTTCTTAGCCTTCCATTGCAGTTCAAATTCAACTCAGACCGTAT
Organism: uncultured Chitinophagaceae bacterium; assembly: GCA_903884185.1. Classification (GTDB taxonomy): domain Bacteria; phylum Bacteroidota; class Bacteroidia; order Chitinophagales; family Chitinophagaceae; genus CAISDV01. Next base: position 42,690 of record CAISDV010000021.1, read on the forward strand.
TGATAATTTCCGGACGTATCTTTTGGCGGGAATCAAATATGATATTGATATTGCCAGTAACTCCACCGCCAGGAATGCAGAGGGCATGGTGAAATTGAAATCAGGCGATTTTGGGTTGGAGGGAGGCATTGGCTTTAATTTTTTCCTGCCTTTTGTGACCATTTCGCCCGAGATCAAATTCAGTTATGGGCTCAGCAATATTCACCAGCGCGATCCCAACCTTAAATATTCCAGTGTCTTCGACGTTATTCAGTCGCGCATGATCGTTTTCTCCCTTCATTTTGAATGATCCTTTCAGTTAAGTCAACATCCAACCAAAACATTTCATAATCTTGCTGTACAAGAAGCAGCATGAGTAATTATATTATAAAAGATACCTGCATCATCAGCGACTCGAAACGAGTGTATGGCGATGTTTTAATAAAAAATCAACGGATCGAAAAGATCGGAACTGATATTGGATCTGCAGGAGCAGTTACCGAGATCAATGGCAATGGGAAGATTTTATTGCCCGGGGTAATAGACGACCAGGTTCATTTTCGCGAACCCGGGCTTACACATAAAGCAACGATTCAGACAGAAGCGAAAGCAGCCGTAGCAGGAGGTGTTACCAGTTTTATGGAAATGCCAAACACAATGCCCCCGGCCTTTACACAGGAATTGCTCGAAGACAAATATCAAATTGCAAAAAGAAATTCTCTCGCCAATTATTCTTTTTTCATGGGCACTTCAAACGATAACCTGGAAGAAGTGTTGAAGACAAATAAAAAAAAGAAGGATATCTGCGGCATCAAAATATTCATGGGTTCTTCTACCGGAAATTTATTGGTGGATAATTCATTGGTGCTTGATAAAATTTTTGGCAGCGCTGAAGTGTTGATCGCTACACATTGTGAAGAAGAACGAATTATAAAAGCCAATCTTGAAGCACTAAAAGTAACAAAGAAAATATTAGAACCTTCCGATCATCCCGTGATCAGGAATGAAGAAGCATGTTTTGAATCTTCTTTCAAAGCCATACAGTTTGCCAAGAAACATGGAACCCGCCTGCATATTCTGCATATCAGCACTGCAAAAGAATTGCAGTTGTTCAGTAATATGCTTCCGTTGAGAGAGAAGCAGATCACTGCAGAAGTGTGTGTGCACCATCTTCATTTTACAAGCGATGATTATCCACGGCTGGGAAATTTTATTAAATGCAATCCAGCCATCAAAGCGCCGGAGAATCGTGATGCCATTTGGCAAGGCTTATTAGATGACCGATTAGATATTATTGCCACCGATCATGCGCCGCATACATTAGAAGAAAAACAACAGCCTTATGAAAAAGCGCATGCCGGGTTACCACTTGTGCAGCATTCATTGTTGCTGATGTTGCACTATGTACAGCAGGGAAAATTAAGCCTGGAAAAGATGGTGGAGAAAATGAGTCATGCGCCGGCAGAGTGTTTCCGCATCAAAGAACGGGGTTATATCCGCGAAGGTTATTTTGCAGATTTGGTATTGGTTGATATGGCGCAGCCATCAATGGTTACCAAACAAAATATCTTATACAAATGCGGCTGGAGCCCGCTGGAAGGATTCTCATTCCCGGCAACTGTAACACATACTTTTATAAATGGGCATCCCGTTTATGGAAATGGAGTGTTTGATGAATCTATGATGGGAATGCGGCTGGAGTTTGAGAGATAGAAAATTTCAAAACTCAGTACCTTGTTTTTTATACCCTACCCCTTTCATTACATATGCAAGTAGATAAAACAACTTTACACGATCTGTCCATCTTCCACAGCGATGAAGACCTTTCTGTTTTTCATCATCTCAACTTTACCCAGACAACAGGTGGCAGGGCATATTTGCACAGGATACTGGCGAATCCCCTCAATTCTATCAGCGCTATTAATGACACACAGGAAACAATCCGGCACCTGATGGCTGTCTCGGCCCAATGGCCCTTTACGCTTATTACAAATGGCGCTATCATGGTGATAGAGAAATTTTTTGAAACACCTGTGGATGCGTATCCTTCGCATCCCGGCCCTCTCAATAGCTTTACTTACAAACTTCTTCATAAACCTGATTTTTCTCTTACCCGGTATTCTGTGGAGCATTTCTCCAGTTTTGTAAGAGGATTGGAAAAGATCACTGAATTGCTTGTTTCCACCAAAAGCAGGCAATTGCAAACCTGGAATGAAAAGATCAGTCTTTTACTCCATAGGCCACAGGTACAGGAGGTATTGCAACGCGATAAAGAAAAAGACCTTACTGATTCAGAAATATTACAATTGGGTAGTTTCATTTATAACCAGTTCAAACGCCAGTCTTTGGAACTGATAGATATCTATGACAGCCTGGATGCATACCTCGCATTGGCGCTTGCGTGTAAAAAATATGATTTTAATTTTCCTGTGTTCGAGGAAAGCGGGCACCCGTTTATTGAAACAAAAAATTTGTATCATTTATTACTGCCGGTTCCTGTTGCTTATAACGAAGACCTAAACCGGGAGAAAAATTTCTTATTTCTCACCGGCGCCAACATGGCTGGCAAGAGCACTTTCATTAAAGCCATGGGGCTTTCGGTTTACCTGGCACATATTGGCATGGCCGTTCCTGGAGAGCAGATGCGCTTAAGTTTGTTTGATGGAATCCTCAGCAACATCAACGTGGTTGACAATATTGCAAAAGGTGAAAGTTATTTTTTTAATGAGGTACAACGTATTAAGAATACCATTGAAAAGATCAGTGATGGAAAAAAATGGCTGATCCTGATCGATGAATTATTTAAAGGCACAAATGTGCAGGATGCCATGAAATGCAGCACTGCCGTGATCGAAGGCCTTCGTAAAATGCAAAACGCTTTATTTCTTCTTTCCACGCATTTATATGAGATCGGCGATGGACTGCGAAAATTTCCGAACATCAGCTTCAGATACTTTGAAACAACTGTTGAAGGCGACCAGCTCATTTTCAGCTACCAGCTTAAGGAAGGTATTAGCAACGACAGGCTAGGTTATCTCATTCTGAAAAAAGAAGGTGTAGTTGAGATGCTCGAAAAGTTGTGATCTCAAACACTATCCAACTATTTGCAGGCAATAAGCTATCTTGTCGCTTCTTAATGAATCCTTAGTGCGCAGAATTCACTGCGTATATCTCCTCTTAGAATTTATCTCTCATTGAAATGGTACAATGCCTGTCAACACAACTGTGTTACTATAGCATGATGTCATAAAGAAAAGGAAATTAAAAAAACAGATATGCTCGTAAAAACCTTTGGGAGTGCGGTTCATGGCGTGGAAGCCATTCAGATCACAATAGAAGTAAACATCAGTGGCAGCGACCTGAAATATTATATTGTTGGGCTGCCCGATAATGCCGTGAAAGAAAGTATGCAGCGCATCGAAAGTTCTATCAAGACAAATGAGTATTCTATGCCACGCACTAAAATTGTTGTGAATATGGCGCCGGCAGACATTAAAAAAAAGTGGTTCCGCTTTCGATCTGCCCATAGCTCTCGGCATATTGGGCGCTTCAGAACAATTGGGTGACGCCGACAGGCTGAAGGATTATGTGATGATGGGTGAGCTTGGGCTGGATGGGAGCATACAACCTATTCGCGGCGCCTTACCCATCGCTATCCAGGCCAGGCGTGAACGTTTCAAAGGATTGATCGTTCCCGAAGTCAATGCAAGAGAAGCCGGAATGGTAAATAATTTATTGGTGTATGGCGTGAAGCATTTGAATGATGTGGTAGAATTTTTTAAAGATGAGAATTCATTGCAGCCATTACAGGTAAATACCCGCGAAGAATTTTTAGGTAATCAATATGAATTTGAATTTGATTTTAGCGATGTAAAAGGGCAGGAAAATATTAAACGTGCGCTTGAGATCGCAGCAGCAGGCGGGCACAATGCTATTTTAATAGGTCCTCCCGGCGCCGGTAAAACCATGCTGGCAAAGCGTTTGCCAACAATACTTCCACCGTTGAGTTTACAGGAAGCATTGGAAACAACCAAGATACATAGTGTGGCAGGTAAGCTTCCGGAGAATGCTTCTTTGATTTCAAAACGGCCATTCCGTTCCCCGCATCATACTATTTCAGATGTACTAATATTAAAGTAAAAGTCTTACATTTATAGAAAGATATATCTATGAAAGTAGGCATTTACGCAAGAGTATCCACCTTAAAACAAGCAGAAAAAGGTATCTCAATTGACGACCAAATTAGGAGGGGGATTGACTTTTGTAATAAAAATA
>CAISDV010000022.1 GCA_903884185.1 uncultured Chitinophagaceae bacterium
CTCCAATTTCCACTATCTTGCGCCCCAAATCAAGAACGAAATAAGGAATTATGAATTTTAGAAGTTATGGTGTCCCCTACCCTGTCAATGAATTGTACTCGAAGAAAGCGGCTTATTTTTCAATGGAGTTTGCCATCCACCAGCCCCTTAAAATATACAGCGGCGGACTGGGCTTCCTGGCCGGATCGCATTTACGCAGCGCCTATGAATTAAGGCAGAACCTTGTGGGAATTGGTATCCTGTGGAAATACGGGTACTACGACCAGACCCGCAACCAGGATCAGACATTACTTCCATCTTGGATGGAAAAAAATAATTCTTTTTTAGAAGATACAGGTATCAAATTTCAGATATCCATACACGAACATCCTGTTTGGGTAAAAGCTTATTACCTCAATCCCGAAACATTCAAAAGCGCGCCGCTATTTTTACTGAGTACCGACCTGCCGGAGAATGATTATGTTTCGCAAACCATCACACATCGTTTGTATGATGCCAACGTTGCTACCAAAGTAGCACAGTTTATTTTATTGGGTGTGGGTGGTGCAAAGCTGATGGATGAAATTGGTTTTAATCCTGATGTGTATCATCTGAATGAAGCACATGGAATCTCCGCTGCATTTTACCTGCTGAATAAATTTAAAAGTGTTGAGAAGGTAAAAGAACATCTTGTCTTCACTACGCATACACCGGAAGAAGCCGGCAATGAAAAACATGATATCTATCTCTGCCATAAGATGAGTTATTTCTGTGGATTGAGTATAGATGAAGTAAGAAAACTCACAGGTATCAAAGACGATAAATTCAATCACTCACTCGCTGCACTCCGTTTTGCGCGCAAAGCAAACGGTGTAAGTGCACTTCACGGAAATGTGAGCAGGGCTATGTGGGCGTCGTATGAAGGCATCTGCCCTATCACTTCCATCACCAATGCACAAAACTGGCGCTACTGGGCCGACAAGCAGGTGTACCGTTATATGGAAGAAGGAAATGACCTGGCTTTTGACGACCGCAAAGTGTATTTAAAGAAACGTGCTTTTGAAATCGTTGCTGATCAAACAGGGAAAATATTCGACCCGAATGTTCTCACGATCGTTTGGGCAAGGCGTTTTGCAGGATACAAACGTGCTGATTTTCTTACACAGGACAAAGTGCGTTTTGAAAGAATGTTAAGCAATACAAAACATCCTGTACAGATCATCTGGGCCGGAAAGCCCTATCCTGTTGATTATCCTGCTATCAGCGAATTCAATAACCTGGTTTACCTAAGCAAGAATTATAGGAATGTGGCAGTATTGGTGGGCTATGAACTGGCATTGAGCAAACGCATGAAGCAAGCTGCAGATGTTTGGTTAAACAATCCCCGTGTACCTCGTGAGGCAAGCGGAACAAGTGGTATGACAGCCGCGATGAATGGTGCAGTGAATTTTTCTACTGATGATGGATGGATACCAGAATTTGTAAACCATGGCAATAATGGTTTTGTTGTTCCGAAAGTAGATTACCAGAATATGACCGTGCATGACCAGGACCAGTACGACCTGAACCAGATCTACGACATATTAGAGAACCAGATCATCCCTATGTATTATGACAACTATGATACATGGAGGCAGATCATGAAAAATGGTATGCGCGATGTACGTTTCCAATTCGACAGCAACCGCATGGCGCATGAGTATTATGAGATCATGTATAAATAGTTGCCTGTTATTCTCTCACATTAATTACAGGTGATATGTCCAATAAAATAGTCGTTGCCATCACCGGAGCAAGTGGCTCTATCTATGCAAAACTGCTATTAGATAAACTCATGCAGTTAAAAGATCAATGGCAGGAACTGAGTGTTGTGATGAGTGCCAATGCTAAAGAGATCTGGAAGAAAGAGTTGGGCAATGAAGATTACAAAAACTACGACCTGAGATATTTTGAGAAGAATGATTTCTCCGCTCCCTTTGCATCAGGTTCAGCCAAATATAATACCATGATCGTTGCGCCCTGCAGCATGGGCACATTGGGAAGGATCGCCGCGGGATTAAGTGACGACCTGGTTACAAGAGCCGCAGATGTAGTATTAAAAGAAAGAAGAAAACTCATTCTCGTAGTAAGGGAAACACCTTACAGCCTTATCCATATCAAAAACATGGAAACTGTTACACTTGCCGGCGGCATCATCTGCCCCGCTACTCCTTCATTTTACAGTCAGCCCAAAACTATTGAAGAAGCCGCCAGCACTGTCGTTGACAGAGTATTAGATCTTGCTGGTCTTGATAACAGCACTTTTAGATGGGGAACTTAAGAGGCGAGATACGGAATTCGCGAGCTTAATACTCGCACCTGCTACCAACATCCGCATAAGCCACATCTTTTTGTGCGGTCCGCCTTGGCGGATTGGAAAAATGCGCAGCATATTTTTCCAAAGAACAAAAAGGAGTGGCGGTGCGGATGAGAGGCCTCCCGGCCCGAGGGAAAAGACTGAAATTGCAGGGTGTGGGATGCAGGATACGCGATGCGGGATAACGATATCGAAATAAAATATCGGTCATGAAAAAATCTAACAAACGTCTGCTACTTTTTACTCTCGCATTTCTATACAGTTATGTTGTGTTCTTCTATATTAAGAATGGATATATTTTAGTTCCATCCAGGCTGCATTTCTTCAGCAATTGGACACCATTTTATAAAATAGCCGGGCTTTTCGGAGTACTAACGGTTGGCGCGATACTCACCAATCTCTATTCGGTTGTAAATCTCAAAAATGAAGATAATTTTGAAGCTAAATATTTTTATAACACTTTGAAATGGCGGTCTATAATAGCTGTAGTAATCTTTGCCATCACTGCATGTATACTTGAATTCCAAGGCAAATAAAATTATTAGCTTATCTGATTAGCACCAAAGTGCCTTTCTCAGTATGTGACTGATCATTCCCATCAATATAATGCAGCATCCATACATAAGTTCCCTGCCCTTGTGGCGAACTGTTTATATTTCCATCCCAGCCTTTATTGATATCAGTCGTATAAAATACCCGTTGCCCAAAGCGGTTAAAGACCGACAGGTCAAATTGCTTCACCACTCCTTTTAAATGGGCTTTAAAAACATCATTCAATCCATCATTGTTAGGAGTAAACGCTGAAGGCACATAAAAAGTTGAGGGGCAGGCTTTGAAAGTAATATTCTTACTGAGTGTGGCGCTGGCGCAAGCATTGGAGACAGTTACTTTATAAGCGCCGCTTTCTGTAACATTTTTAACTGGAACAGTAGTACTGTCCTGCCACTTGTAACTTGCAGAAGGGGTTGTTACATTTAATACTACCGTATCTCCGGAACAAGCAGTGGTGTCAGCCATTCCTAACGAAGTAAGCGAAGGCCCGGCAACCCAATCTACATACAACGAATCTGATCGCATGCAAATACTATCGTTATAAATATTGCATTGAAACCAACCGGGGCCGTAATTGAATTTATTGATCGTTATCGATGTGCCAGTTGCAGCAATCACGTTATTGTTTTTATACCATTGAAATTGTGCACCCTGGTATTGTGCAGCATTGTTTACCTGGAGTGTAGCAAATGCATTGGGACCATCACAATTAGTTCCATCCACCATTGCAATAGTTGGTTTTGAAACGATGGATTGATACAACTGCAGATTATCAATATAATAAACGTATTCACCCTGCCAGATGTATATGTATACACCAGAAGGTGGCTTACTATCGCAGGCAGGGCCGATAGCAATGACTTTTACATCAAAAGGTGCTGTAAAAGTGATGGTACCCTTTGCCCAGGTACCCGAATCACCGGCAATACTGCAGGTTCCCAATTCTTTCCATCCGTTTATGCCAAGCTGCGTTAAACAACCTCTATTATAAGTAACATTGGAATCAAAATAGGGCACAATACTACAATCATCCGAGCCAAAAAGTGTGATCCTTTCAGGTGATGGAGATGTAGCTTCCCGCAAAACACCAGCAATGTTCGGATAGATAAGAGTTGAGTCCCTTTTGCCAAAACCAAGAGAAATATTTAACTGATATAAATAATTTTTCTGTAGCGGGCTGGCAAGGCAATTAGAGATATATGTTTTCTGAAACCCAGATATCGCGCTGAAATCGAATAAACTCAATGCCCCATTTCCATCAGGTATGGGCAAAGGGGTTTCAAGAATTTTGCTGGTTTTGGATGTATCATAATTATTACATTTTCCTACATAGCTGATCTGATCGTGCCTGCCTGTTGCATTCATCCAGTAAGGAATATATGTCTCAAGCCGTGGTGAACCGGGAGTAGTAAAAAATTGGCTTATACAATACAATGTATCTCCTTGCTCAAAAGATGGGTTACGGATATTGTTTACCGGTCGAAAAGGCACTGTGTTACAGGAACTTTGTGCTTTCCCAGATAAAAGTAAGAGTAACAATAAAACACAAAGGCAGCCCTTTTTCATAAGAGAGGCTAAATAGTTATGAAAGATAGTCATCCCACTTTCAATAAAATAAAAAAGCCCCATGTCATAAAACAAGGGGCTTTCTCTTTATTCAACATTTTTATACAATCGCATTTTCTGCTTCTTCTTTCCGCTTGAGTTCAAACTTGATCTTACTGTTTTCCTTTTCAAACCCTGCGATCAGTGTATCACCTTCTTTTACATTCATATTCAGTATCTCTTCCGCCAATGGGTCTTCGAGGTATTTCTGAATAGCCCTGTGCAAAGGCCTTGCGCCAAACTGAACATCATATCCTTTATCGGCAATAAAATCTTTGGCTTCAGCAGTGAGTTCCAAAGCAAAACCAAGATTCACTAAGCGTTTGGTCACACCCTTCATCAATATATCAATAATGTTGAAGATATTTTCTTTGGTGAGTGAATTAAATATCACTACATCATCTATCCTGTTCAAAAACTCAGGTGAGAACGTACGCTTCAATGCTTTTTCGATCACCGCTTTGTTGTTCTCATCTTCATTCTGCATACGGTGTGCAGTTGCAAAACCTACACCATCACCAAATTCTTTTAACTGGCGTACACCAATATTGGATGTCATGATGATCAACGTATTCTTGAAATCTACTTTTCTTCCCAGACCATCTGTGAGCTGTCCATCATCCAATACTTGCAGAAGAATATTGTAAATATCCGGATGTGCTTTTTCAATTTCATCCAGCAATATCACACAATAAGGTTTGCGCCTTACTTTTTCTGTTAGCTGACCGCCTTCTTCATAACCTACATATCCCGGAGGTGCACCTATCAAACGGCTTA
>CAISDV010000023.1 GCA_903884185.1 uncultured Chitinophagaceae bacterium
AGACAGGAAAATGGCGATTCATATTGCCAACAGTGCACGGTATTTTTTACCGCATGTGTATGCACTGAGTACCAACTCTCCTTTCTGGATAGGAAGAAAAACCGGCTACAAATCTTACCGCACAAAAGTGTTTGATAAATTTCCGCGCACAGGAATTCCTGAATATTTTGAAAGCATTGAATCGTACGAGAATTATGTGAACCTTCTCATCAAGACCAATTGCATTGATAACGCAAAGAAGATCTGGTGGGACCTTCGCGTGCATCCATTTTTCAATACAGTGGAATTCAGGATCTGCGATGTACCTATGACCATCAATGAAACGATCGCTATTGCCGCATTATTCCAGGCCATTTGTGCCAAGCTATATAAACTCCGCAGCCGTAATTTGAATTTCATCCAATATGAACGAACACTCATCAATGAGAACAAATGGAGGGCCAGCCGATATGGTATTGATGATACTTTGATAGATTTTGGAAAGGAAACGGAAGTACCTACCAAACAACTGATCAATGAATTACTGGATTTTGTGGATGATGTGGTAGACGAGTTAGGCTCCCGCCATTCGATCAATTATATCCATAAAATGCTTGAAAATGGCACCGGTGCCGACCGGCAATTGGCAGTTTATGATAAAACCAATGACCTGGTGAGCGTGGTGGATTATATCCATGAGCAGTTTCTGGTGCCTTAAAATCCTGCAAAAACCCCTGGGAATCACCTCTTAATTCCAAAAACGGAGCTTTTTTCTGTAATTTTAGCAAGATATCTGCCTTGTACGGGCAGCGGATGCACTTAAACCAGTATCTGTATAACAAAATATTAACCAAAAACCCTGACCTGTTGACCGAATTCGAACTGATTAAAGGTTGTGTTGGACAGAACGCGACAAGCCAACGGTTACTATTTGAACAATATTCAGGTAAGTTCATGACCGTATGCCTGAGATATGCCAATGACGGGATGGAAGCTGAGGATATGTTACAGGATGGGTTTATCAGGATCTTTAATAATATCCACCAGTTCAAGTTCGAGGGCTCTTTTGAAGGGTGGATGAGGCGGATAGTGGTAAATGTGGCTTTAAAATACTTACAAAAAAAGAAAATGCATTTCAGCGACATCACAGACAACAGCGCACAAGCACCTTCCTTAGATGCTTATGCATTTGCGCACCTGGGACAAGATGAAATACTAAAACTGATCAACCAGTTACCCGAAGGATACAAGATTGTGTTTAACCTGAACGTGATAGAAGGATACAGCCATGAAGAGATCGGGGACCTTTTAAAGATACAAGCCAGCACCAGCCGCAGCCAATTGGTAAAAGCGCGGAAGATGCTGCAACAACAGATATTAGACCTTCAAAAAATAGCAGTTTGACACAAGATAATTCATTCGACAATTTTATCAAGGAGAAGCTGGAAAGCTATCCTTCCCAGGTGCCCAGCGGCCTTTGGGATAAGATTGTCAATGAGAAAGACAAACTGTTCGACAATTTTATAGCTGATAAACTCGAAAGCTATCCTTCCCAGGTGCCAGGCGGACTATGGGATAAGATTGTCAATGAGAAAGACAAACTGTTCGACAATTTTATAGCCGATAAACTTGAAAATTATTCTTCTCCCGTGCCTGCAGGGCTTTGGGAAAAGATCATTGATGAAAAAGACCGTAAGCCTGTTGCTTTCTGGTGGACTAAAGCCGGAGTGCTGGGTGCCATTGGATTAATAGCATTACTGGCAGGCGGTTACTTCATCCTAAAAAATAAAAAAGATGCGCCAACTGTTACAATCAATCAGCCAGCTGCTCCTGAACAAACAACAGGATCAAATACAACTACAGCCAATAGCGATAACAATAAACAGAACAATGGTACAACACCAGGTGGCTCCACCGCAAATGATCATTCAGCCACCAATACACCAGCAACCGTTAATGCAACGGTAACTCCAAATAATAATACGCCTGCACAGAATAATAATACTGTTGCACCAAACAACGCAAGATCAAATAATGCAGCTCCTTTCATCAACCAAAATAATGGGGCAACAGGAAATAATAGTTCGCTTAGGAATCAATTACCTTCTCGACAAGGTAAAACATCCCGAACTGAACTGGTATCTAACAATGATCCAAAAGGCAAGTTGCCGCTAATGAATCCGAGAACACTCTTTACTCCGGATATTCCACAAAATACGGAACCAAATAAGGATGAACTTGTTATCACGGAACAATCTGAACTTTTAATGAAACCCTTTGGCCCACTGGATTTTGCAAGATTGTCGTCGCCAGGTTTTAATTTGAATCACCCGCTGACCTCACCATTTGACCTGAGGGATATTTCCAAACTCACAACCTGTTCAGATTGCCCTAGCGCAAGAGGCCCTGTTCGTGACGATTGGTATGTTGAAGTATATGGCTCACCCGACTTTACTTCTAAAACAGTGACGCCAACAGGTATCACCAATGCATACCTGCAGAAAAAAGACAGCAGTGAATCAATGAGTGGTGGATTTACAGCAGGGTTCCGCATTAGCAGGAACATAGGCGATCATTTTATGTTCAAGACCGGGTTACAGTATGCGCAGCTGGATGAAAAATTCAGCAACCGTACAGAAAATGAAAGAAAAACAACTACAGTAATAGTTACAAGAACGATCGTTCGCCCGCAAGGCGATACCACTATCAGCGATACAACCTCTGTTACCCAGATCGGTTACAGAACGCGTACAGCTGTGAACCATTACCGTAACCTGGAAATACCGGTGATCATGGGATATGAGTTTGGCAAAAGAGACGATCAATGGCAGGTGGCTATCAATGGTGGAGTGATCATTAATGCCTTATCCTGGTCAAGCGGTGAGACCCTGGATACCACTTATAATGTGGTGCCGATCAATACAAAAGGAAGTAGTATCACGTATAAGCATGATGTTGGATTGAGCCTTTACGGAAGTGTGAGTATCCTGAGAAAGATCAGCAAGACCGTAGATGTTTTTGCTGAGCCTTATTACAGATATGGTTTATCGAGTGTTTCCAGCGACCAGGGCTTTACCCAACGTTTTAATGCGGGCGGGCTGACCCTGGGAGTGAGGGTAAAAATTAACAACCGCAAAAGCAACGGTTTTGGACACTAATGTATCTGACTGATATATACTTATAAAAACGGGCAATGAAAAAGATAATAATAGGTGGTTTTGTGCTGATGGGCTTGATTTCGTCATGTTCGAAATCAATGTCGGATGAGTTTGTTGCCTATGCGGGCCTGGGTATCAATGATACTGTATGGACCAAGGTTCCTATTAGCCAGGGGCTTTTAGATACTGTTTCAAGGGATTTGGGGTTTCAACCAATGGCAGATACTGTTAATGCTGCAGCGGGTGGCAAGATAAAGTTCAATGATAGCCTGAATGTGAGTATTCCGGCCGGTGGTTGTGCAGATGCCAGCAACAATGCTCCTATAACAGGCGGGACAGTGAAAGTGGAATTATTATCTATTCGTAAGAAAGGTGATTTTATCAGGTATATGATCCCAACCACCAGCGGTAAATATTTACTGGAAAGTGCGGGTGCCTACTACCTGAAACTTACTAGGGGTATTGAGAATCTTGTGGTATCTCCTAATGCAACTGTTACCATCAAATTCCAGGATTTCGCCCCAACAAAAACGGATTATGGTTTCTTTGTTGGTGTTGCTTTACAAAACAGGGATTCACTGTTTACCTGGTTGCCTGCCGGAGTGGGTTCATCGCCATATGGCAGCATTACTCCCTGGGACTCCAGTTCTTTCAGTGTACCTAAAAGAGGATATTTTCTAAATACAAAATTAACGAATTGGATTAGCGCCGATCGTTTCCTTGATACTGTTACACAAGCCAGGACACGCATCAATGTAACCATGCAGTTGAACTATACCAATAAAAATACTGTGGTGTTTGCGGTATTTAAAAACCAGAGAACAGTGGTAAGGCTTACTTCTGATTATGCCACCCGCTCCTTCTATTCATTGAACTTCCCGGTAAACTCGGCCGTTACACTGGTATCCATCTCATTGATCGATAACACTTATTATTTTGGTACCAAAGATGTAACGGTGGTAAATGCAAATAATATTTCTCTGACCGCAGATAAAAAATCATTGTCTGATATCAGCACTTTTTTAGATAGCCTGTGAAAAACCAATATGCAGGGTCAATCAAAGGACTGTATTTTACAGTCCTTCTTTTTTAAAGTCAAACAGCGTGGCAGTGAACATGGCTCTTTCGCGTTTTTTTAAGATGATGTCCCAGTTCCCTTTATAACGTAATACCCTTGGTACAGTAAGGTCTCCAAACTTTTGCATCTCCACTTCCATGCTCACATCAAAATCATATACACCGGCTTTATAGCTGAGTGAATAATTACGCGCCAGCACTTCCAGTGTTTTTAAATTGAACCAGGTGATCATGGCATCCACCACTACCCCGCTTTTCTTTTCATTGCCTTCTTTGGGAAGGATGGAAAACACATAGCACATTTCGCCATGATATTCCTGGATGTCTAACCGGTAATCGTATATTTTACGCGCATGCTCATCATACAGGTCTAATTTGTCGCCAATAAAAGGAATACCGGGTATTTTTTTCCCGGGATTGAAGAACAACATTTTCAATTGTTCTTTATGTTTGTCCATCCCCTCCTTGTTGCTGGCTGTAATATTGAACCCCTTTACAATATTTGTTTCTCCGCAAACTTTGTCTTTGGTAAAGAATAGCCCTGCGTATAATTCTGCAGTCTTGTAATTATAATTGTGTTCATCATCGTAAAAATCACCGGTAATTGTTTCTTCCAGTACATCCATGGTACGGCAACCATCGGCCCTGTGCTGTTGTGTTTTACTGAACAAAGAAGCTTTGATGCCTTCTTTCCGGTCATACATTTTAATGTCGTTGTAAGAGGAAAAATTCAATACGCGGAGATTGCGGAATGCCTTGTAAAAGCTGGTGTCTTCCTTGATCTGTTTCAATAAGGCTTTATAATCAAAATTATTGCGCACCACTACTTCGGGCAACCTGTATTGGTTGCTCTCAAACATAACCGTTGTATCCTGAGAGAAAGAGGAAATTGAGATGAACAGGGTGATACATATAAAAATTAGTTTCTTCATTTTAGAAACACCATTTTGTAATCAACCTTTACTTTTCCTTTACTGATATCAGAGAGTTTGCCTTTCAATAATTTCTTTTTTAGTGGTTTGAGATAGTCGATGAATAGTTTTCCTTCAATATGATCATATTCGTGCTGGATGATGCGTGCGGTAAGCCCGTTAAATGTTTCAGTGTGCGAAACAAAATTTTCATCCATATATGCAAGCACCACTTTTTCGGGGCGCAGGATATCTTCCCTGATCTTTGGAATGCTTAAACATCCTTCATTATATGGCCATTCTTCCCCACCCAGCTCCAGGAGATGGGCATTGATAAACACTTTTTTAATACCTGGTTCATCGGGATATTTTCCTTTGTCCTCTTCTTCAATATTTTCAAATATCTGTGCACTGTCCATCACAAACAGGCGTATGTCTTTATTTATTTGTGGCGCTGCCAATCCCACACCATTGCTGGCATACATGGTTTCCCACATATCCTCTATCAATTGAGATAATCCCGGGTAGCCCGGTTCAATATCCACTGCTATTTTTCGAAGAACCTGCGCGCCGTAAGCGACAATCGGAAAGATCATTGGTCAAGGGTTAATATGATAACGGCTGCAAATTTACCTGCAAATAAACAATTGGGCAATTTAAACCCGTTACAACCTTTTTTGGAGCCATTCCTGCAGCATCATGGTGGCTGCAATGCGGTCTACATTACCCTTCACCTGCCTGTCCTTTTTTTTCATCCCCATCTCTACCATGGCACGGGATGCCATTTTAGAAGTGAATCTTTCATCTACTGTCTCGAGGGGTATGGTTGGAAATTCTTTTTTCAGTTGTTTGATAGCGGCCTGTACCAGGGGTGTGGCATGAGTGGGGCTGTCATCCAGGTTCAGTGGTTCGCCAATCAATATCAATTCCACTTCTTCCTGCTGGAAATATTTTTTGAGGAAGGGGATCAGCTCTTTTGTTTCAACGGTGGTCAATGCCCCCGCAATGATCTGTAATGGGTCTGTCACAGCCAACCCGGTTCTCTTTCCCCCATAATCTATACAGATGATCCTTGCCAAATGATTGTTGTTTGATTGATACAAAGGTAAGCTACAGGAACAGGCCCGCGATCACAAATACAGCAAATACAACGCTGGCAATACCATTGGCCGTCATAAATGCAATATTCACTTTAGACAGGTCATTGGGTTTAACGATGGAATGCTGGTATATCAGCATCCCGGCAAAAACAGCAGTTCCTATCCAGTATAAAATTCCAAGGCGACCATAAACACCCGCTATAATCACGCAGGCAGCGCTGAAAAAATGAAGTAGTTCAGAAACACGCAGTGCTTTGGGTTTACCCAGCGCAGCCGGAATGGAATAGAGGCTCTCGCTTTTATCAAACTCAATATCCTGCAAAGCATAAATAATATCGAAACCGCTTACCCAAAATAAAACGGTAAATGAAAATAAGGCCGGCAAAGTATCAAACCCGCCAACAACAGCCAGGTATGCTCCAATGGGTGCCAGGGATAACCCTGCCCCCAATACCAAATGGCATAATGCAGTGAATCGTTTTGTATAACTGTAAAACAGTATCACAAAAAGTGCAACAGGCGATAAATAAAAACAATAGCGATTGATAAAATAACAGGCCGTGATAAAAGCAATACAGGAGATGATCGTAAAAGCCAGTGCATTCTTTGCAGAAATAATTCCTTTGGGTATTTCACGGATGGCAGTGCGCGGGTTCTTTGCATCAAAATGCCTGTCGAGGTAGCGGTTGAATGCCATAGCTGCGCTTCTTGCCGTGACCATACAAACGATTACGAGCAAAAATTTGCTCCCATATTTTTGATACCAAGGCAATGGATTGTAAATTGATTCGTATTTTATTACCCCCAGGAAAAAACCAATCATCGCAAAAGGCAATGCAAAAATGGTATGTGAGAATTTAACGAGGCTTAAATAATTTTTTACTGTTGCCATCAATGTTATTTTAATCCGGGTTCAGATAATTTCCATAAAACAATTCCTGCAGCTACAGAAATATTGAGCGAATGTTTCATCCCTGATTGCGGTATTTCTATACAGCCATCACACAAAGCAAGTGCATCTGCGCCAACTCCTTCCACTTCATTTCCAAATACCAGTGCGATCTTTTCATTAGGAAGGAAAAATTTCTCAAGCGAGATACTTCCTTCTGCTTGCTCCACACCAAATATTTTATATCCCTGTTGTTTTAATTGCTGAATTGCTTCTACGGTTGTTGGAAAATGTATCCAGTCCACGGTATCCGTTGCACCCAATGCTGTTTTATGAATATCGCGGTGAGGAGGTTGGGGTGTATAGCCACACAGGCAAAGCCCTTCCACAAGAAAAGCGTCGGCAGTCCTGAAAACACTGCCCACATTGTGCATGCTCCGGATATTGTCGAGCACCACGATGATCGGGTTCTTCCGGGCCTGTTTAAATTCGTCCACGCTCTTCCTGCCCAGCTCTTCCATGCTTAGTTTCCGCATGGCGCAAAGGTAAACAGCCTCTTGTGGAATAATAAAACCGATTTGCCGATTTTTCCCCTTTACAATGCAATATTTTTTTATCTTACCGCAAAACAAAACTACCATGAGAAAAACTACACGTTTCAGCATTCTTTTATTGCTGGCATTCCCGCTATTCCTGGCTGCACAGGATGAGAAGGTTGATAATGCCATGATGCAGAAGATCCGGACCGAAGGTTTGGAACATTCACACGCAATGGATATCGCTTTTCATTTAACAGATGCCAGTGGTAACAGGCTCACTAATTCACCCGGATTTTTCCGCGCAGCTAATTACGCGAAGGAAACATTGGCAGGCTGGGGATTAAAAAATTCCATGATCGATCCATGGGGCGAATTTGGAAAAGGATGGGAACTCGAAAAATCTTATGTAGCCATCACTGCACCTTATTATAAATCTTTATCTGCTTATCCAAAAGCATGGTGCAGCGGAACAAAAGGTTTGAAGAAAGCTGATGTGCTGCTTGTAACATTAGTAGATTCCACTTCACTGGATGCTGTTCGGGGGCAGTTAAAGGGAAAAGTAATTGTTGTTGATGTGCTAAACACTTACAAACAAAGTTTTAAAGCAGATGCATCACGTTATACAGATGAGCAATTAAAGGCACTGGAAGATGCAAAACCACCTGAACCACGTGTGGCTCCTGCTGCGGGTGATACAGCAGCGCAACGGAGGCAGAGACAACAATTTGCACAAAGAGGCGGTGGCGGCGGAGCAGCAAGGGCTTTAACTCTATTAAAAGAGATGGCACAGGCTGAAGGTGCCGTTGCTATGTTAAGCAGTAGTGTAAGAAATCATGATGGAACTATCTATGCACAGGGTGGCGGTGCTTACAAAGGAACCGATCCTGAAAATTTTCTTGATATAGCATTGGGCATTGAAGACTATAATACCATTATCCGCCTGGCAAAAGCAGGCATGCCTGTAAAGATGGATGTGGATGTAAAAACAAAATTTCAGACAAAGGACCTGAAAGCATATAATGTGATAGCTGAAATTCCTGGCACAGACCCTGCGTTAAAAGATGAAGTAGTAATGATCGGCGGGCATTTGGATTCATGGCATTCAGGTACAGGCGCAACGGATAATGCTGCAGGCTGCACAGTGATGATGGAAGCTATCCGCATTTTAAAGACATTGGGTGTTCAGCCTAGAAGGACCATCCGTATTGGTTTGTGGAGTGGAGAAGAAGAAGGCTTGCTGGGATCAAGAGGTTATGTAAAGAAAACTTTTGGCGACCCTGCTACTATGGAATTACTTCCTGCGCATGCAAAATTCTCCTCTTATTTTAATATTGATAATGGCACAGGAAAGATCCGCGGTATTTATTTACAGGGGAATGAGGCTTGCAGAAATATCTTTAAACAATGGCTTGCTCCTTTCAATGATCTTGGAGCAAAAACTATCACCATCAGTAATACAGGTGGTACCGATCACCAGTCGTTTGATGCACTGGGATTACCGGGTTTCCAATTCATACAGGAACCAATGGAATATGATACCCGTACGCACCATAGCAATATGGATACTTATGATCATTTAAGTGAAGATGATTTGAAACAGATCGCTACCATCGTTGCAGCTTTTGTATATGATGCTGCACAACGTGATCAGAAATTACCAAGGAAGGCACTACCAACACCAAGGCCAGCAGGCGCCCGTGGAGGTTTCTAATATTTGATATTTATAATAAAAATACCCGGCCGCTAACTATGGTCGGGTATTTTTATATATGGTCTTAAATTTACAGGATCAGTATCAACAATAAAATGATGATAACAATACCTGCAAGGGAGATGTATACTCCACCATTGCCTAATGATTTTGATTCCATCTTCATGCTCCTGAGCTCCTGGCGAAGTTCTTTGCGTTCAGCACTGTTAAGTCCTGATTTGTTCATTGCCAAAATTTCTTCTACGCGAAGTTTGATCTCAACAGCACGTTCTTTTTTCTGTTCTGTTGTCATAGCTGCCACTTTCGCATCCATTGCTTTCTTATCAATTGTTGCTGCGTGTGTGGTAACGCTGGTTGCTGCAAACATCAAGGTGATCGCGAGCAGGTAAAATTTGTTTTTCATAGTCTTGTGATTTAATGACTGGTTTAATAAATTATTTTAACAGATAATACAAAAACCTGTCCACAAATTTTTTCTTTCGTACAGTATTGCATATCAGCATGTTTGGTATATGATAAACTACTCATGCGTTATCCCCGGAAGTGCGTTTGGACAGTTTTCCCCAATATTCAAATCAATCGGGCATCCAATCAGCCAATAATTATATTTGTTGCCCATGTCTAAATCAACCGCCGATACACCATTGATGCAACAGCACCGGGCCATCAAACAAAAGTACCCGGATGCGATACTGTTGTTCCGCGTGGGCGATTTCTATGAAACGTTTGGGGAGGATGCGATCGTTTCCTCTAAAGTACTGGGCATAACTCTCACTAAAAGAAATAATGGCGCAGCATCAAGCAGTGAGTTGGCAGGCTTCCCGCATCATGCCCTGGATACATATTTACACAAACTCGTAAAAGCTGGTTATCGCGTAGCTATTTGCGATCAACTGGAAGATCCCAAAACTGTGAAGGGAATTGTAAAGCGCGGGGTAACTGAAATGGTGACGCCTGGTTTGTCGATGAACGAAAAATTATTAGATCATAACAGTAATAATTTTTTAGCCGCAGTACATTTTGGTGAACTGGTATCGGGCATTGCTTTTCTCGATATTTCAACAGGCGAGTTTTTTTTGGCGGAAGGCAATATGGATTACCTGGATAAACTGCTGCAAAGTTTAAAACCTTCCGAAGTGATCTTTCAGCGCAATTGCCAGAAGCAGTTCAAAGAAACATTCGGCTCCAAATTTTATACCTACACTTTAGAGAGTTGGATCTTTGATGAAGCATTTGCTACAGAAAGCCTGCTCAAACATTTTCAGACACATTCGCTGAAAGGTTATGGAGTGGAAGATAAACATGCAGGAATTATTGCTGCGGGCGCTGTGTTACATTATTTAAAAGAAACAGAACATCCCAATCTTCAGCATATCACTTCCATCCAAAGAATTGAAAGGGATGATTTTTTGTGGATGGACAGGTTTACAGTGCGCAACCTGGAAATAGTTGGCAGCGGACTGGAGAATGGAAACAGTTTATTAAAAGTGCTCGACAATACCGTAAGCCCAATGGGTGCAAGGCTGTTGAAAAGATGGATGCTGTTCCCGCTGAAAGACATCACCAAGATCAATGAACGGCTTGATACAGTGGAATTTCTTATCAAAGAAACCGAGTTGCGTAACAAGGTGGCGCAGCATATCAAACATTGCGGTGATGTGGAGCGGTTGGTGAGCAAGATACCCATGAAAAAGATCAATCCACGTGAAGTGGCACAACTGGCAAAGGGTTTACAACATACTGCTTTTATAAAAACACTTTGTGAAAGTGCGGATAATAATTACCTGAAAAGATTAGGCGATGGTTTGAACACCTGCCATTTTATTGTTGAAAAGATCGGGCTCGAAATAGTGGAGACTCCTCCTGTTGCAGCCAATAAAGGTGGCGTAATAAAAGAAGGTGTAAATGCAGACCTGGATGAGTTGCGTAAAATAGCGAGAGGCGGAAAAGATTACCTCGTCAATATCCAGCAAAAAGAAACAGAGCGCACAGGCATCACCAACCTGAAGATCGGTTTCAATAATGTATTTGGCTATTTCCTTGAAGTAACACATTCACACAAAAGCAAGGTGCCGCCTGAATGGATCAGGAAGCAAACACTCACCAATGCAGAGAGATATATCACCCCTGAATTAAAAGAATACGAAGAGAAGATCACAGGTGCAGAAGAAAAAATACTAAACATAGAACTGGACCTCTACGACAAATTATTGCTGGCATTGCAGGATTATATCGCACCCATACAGGCCAATGGAAATATCCTTGCCATTTTAGATTGCCTGGGTTGTTTTGCCGATAATGCTTTGCGCTATCAATATAAAAAACCTTTGCTGCATGAAGGACTGGAATTGGAATTGAAAGAAAGCCGCCATCCTGTTATTGAAAGGAACCTGCCTGCGGGTGAACTATATATTTCGAATGATATTGAACTCGACCCATCATCACAGCAGGTGATCATCCTCACCGGGCCAAACATGAGCGGAAAAAGTGCGATACTAAGGCAAACAGCTTTGATCACATTGATGGCACACATGGGAAGTTTTGTACCTGCCACTTCAGCAAAAGTACCGCTCACAGATAAAATATTTACACGTGTTGGTGCATCCGATAATTTAAGTGGTGGTGAATCTACTTTTATGGTAGAGATGAATGAAACAGCCAGCATCATCAATAATATTTCAGAGCGAAGTTTGATATTGCTTGATGAGATCGGGCGCGGCACATCCACTTATGATGGCATCTCCATTGCCTGGAGCATTGTAGAATATTTGCACGCTTCCCCCGCAGCACCAAAAACATTGTTTGCCACACATTATCATGAGCTGAATGAACTGGAAGAAAAATTACCGCGCGTAAAAAATTATCATGTCACCAATAAAGAGGTAGCGAATAAAATTATCTTTCTTCGCAAACTGGCGCCCGGTGGCAGTACACATAGTTTTGGTATTCATGTGGCAAAGATGGCGGGCATGCCACCTTCATTGATAGACAGGGCCAATGCCATTTTACAGCAGTTGGAAGAAAAACATGTGGACGATAATTTTCAACCGGGAAAAAATGGCAATCCTAAAGTGGAAAACCTAAACACAAAAAAATTAACTACCCCGCAAATGCAGCTTTCGATCTTTGATGCACATTCAGAAACATTTGAAGAGATCAGAAAAATGCTCAGCAGCATAGATATTAACCGGCTTACACCTGTGGAAGCATTGATGAAATTGAACGAGATCAGGGAAAAATTGAAATAAGTATTATCTTTCATTCCTCAACCTCAATAAACATGCTTAACCTGCCAAAACCCAAACTGGGCGATATTACGGCCATCACAATTACATCTCCCAATTTGGAAGCGTCGCTTCAATATTACCAGAAGCTGGGATTTTCTGAAGTGATGCAATCTGATTTTCCATTTCCGTGGATACAAGTGAGTGATGGTGTTCTATTGATCATGTTTCGTCTTAGCAAAGAGCCTTATTGTGCATTGACCTATTATACAAAAGACATTGCGCAGATAGTACCAGAACTGGAACAAGCCGGGATTATTTTTTCTGAAAAAGCGAAGGATAGTGATATGGTCAAAAGATACCTGCTCAAATCGCCGGATGGCTTAAATATTACTTTAGTGAGTATTGTTGACGGATTTAAGCAACCACCCGGCCCGGGCATGTTGCATATGGCACAACAGGATTATTTCAACCCCGAAAAATATGTGAACAAGGTTTGCGGTATGTATGCCGAGTTTGCGCACCCGGTTGCAGACCTCGAAAAATCAATTTCCTTCTGGGCCATTTTGGGTTTCACTCCTCTTTCAAAATTCACTGCGCCTTATCCCTGGGCAATATTATCAGATGGTTTAGCGGTGGTGGGCTTGCACCAGACAACTACTTTCTCCTACCCTGCCATTACTTTTTTTGCAGCAGATATGAAAGAGAAAATAAACAAATTGAAAGAACAGGGGCTAACAAATTTCACTGAAACCGGGCAGGGTAATATTGTTCTCACCACGCCCGAAAAACAGCATATCAACCTGTTTAAAATGGGAATGTGACAGAGTATAGACTTTAAAAAAAGATAAACTTGAATAGCCGGCTATTTTAGTATTTTTAAATCCTAAAACTAAAAATCATGTTACAGAATCTTTTTTCAAAAATGACGATAAGCCCAAAAAGAGCAATGCTTGCCAGCCTGGGCCTGCTTACCATTACCTTATTTTCTTTTGTTCACCCCGCTGCCAACTTTTCGGGCAACTGGACGCTGAATGAAAGTAAAAGCAACCTGGGAGGCGTTCGCTTCAATATGGTAGGAGGCAAACTGGATGTTACCCAGGCAGATGCCCTGCTTACCATTGTGCGCCATACACAAGGCCCGAATGGAGAAAACAATGTTACAGAAAAAGTTACGCTTGACGGGAAAGAAAACCAGAACAAAGTGTTTGGAGAAACCATTAAAAAATCAACCGCCAAATGGTCTGATGATGGGAGCAGCCTGACCATTTCATCAGTAATTGTTTTTGAAAGGGACGGAAATTCAACCGAGATCAAAAGCAGTGAAGTATGGAAACTGGGTAGTGATGGTACGCTTTCTATAGATTTTTCATCGTCTTCTTCTTTTGGCGATGCGAAAGGCACTTATGTGTTTACTAAATAGGAATTTTCCTGATAATAGATAAGATCGTGCGACAAGCATTGAATTGTTTCACGGTCTTATTTTTTTAATAATTGTACCATGGTATTCCGCCGTATCATCTTCTCTTTTTGCATCAGTATCTTATTCATTTCATCTGTTGCTGCGCAAAAGAAATCTTCGCATAAAAATTTTGCTGTTATTGGTTATTATGCCGGCAGAGGCGCTTTACTCGATAGTTTCCCCATAGAAAATTTAACGCATATCATTTTCAGTTTTACTCATCTCAACGGCAATAAAATGTTTGTGAGCAATGCGGGTGATACAGCAACGATACAAAAAATGGTGGCGCTTAAAAGCAGGAACCCGGATTTAAAAGTGATTCTTTCCATTGGTGGCTGGGGTGGCTGTAAGTCGTGCTCGGATGTATTTGCCAGCGATACCGGCCGGAAAGAATTTGCCGTTTCTGTGAAAGATCTGCTGGATTATTTCCAGGCTGATGGTATTGACCTTGACTGGGAATATCCTGCAATTAGCGGTTACCCAGGACATAGGTTTGTTCCGGAGGACAAGCTAAATTTCACTGCTTTGATCTTTGCATTGCGTGATGAGTTGGGAAAGAAAAAGGAGATCAGTTTTGCCGCGGGTGGGTTCACTCAGTTTATAGAACAATCTATTGAATGGAAAAAGATCATACCCAAGATCAACCGCGTAAACTTAATGACCTATGACCTGGTGGGCGGATATGCTACACAGACAGGCCATCATACGCCATTATATTCTACTCCCCAGCAAAAAGAGTCAACAGATAATGCGGTTAAGTTATTGCTCGCCATGGGAATGCCTGCCAATAAATTGGTGATCGGTGCGGCTTTTTATGCAAGGATATTTGAGAATGAAGGAAGCAGTACAGATGGCTTGAATCAAAAATCAAAATTTAAAAGTGGCGTATCGTTTAATAGGTTTCCTAACATGCTTTCAAAAGACA
>CAISDV010000024.1 GCA_903884185.1 uncultured Chitinophagaceae bacterium
GGGCCGCGATGTTATTTTGGGCGGCGAAGGTACAATATTCGGTGTTAAATTGGGGTAAAAATTGGGGAAGAGGAATGTGTTATTTAATGACCACTTAGATAGCATAAAAAATAATTAATTTAATGTGTTTTTGTGCAATATGGATATTTATGGATAATTTTATGGGTAAGTGCCATTTTTATGGATATTTATGGATAATTTTATGGATAAATGGTGAATATAAAAACATTGCAGATAACCCCCGATATTTTAGCGATAATCGCTGAAATTGATGAATTCAAGGGGGCCTGGCGGGCTTTGGGGCAAATAGCGCCGGAACAATTAAGTTCATTAAAAAAGGTGGCTACAATTGAAAGCATTGGCTCATCTACCCGCATAGAAGGCAGTAAGCTGACGGATAGGGAAGTTGAAGCACTGCTTAGCAACTTAAAGATCAAGAAATTTTCAACGCGGGACGAACAGGAAGTTGCCGGTTATTCGGAAGTGATGAACCTGATATTCCAGAATTATGAGCATATTCCGTTCACAGAAAATTATATCAAGCAGCTTCATCACGAACTGCTGCAATACAGTGAAAAAGATAGCTGGCACAGAGGCAATTATAAAAAATCTCCAAACCAGGTTGAAGCCTTTGCTCCAGACGGTAAGAGCCTTGGAGTTATTTTTGAAACATCCAGTCCTTTTGAAACACCCATAAGAATGAGCGAACTTGTTGACTGGACAAGAGATACACTGACTGATAAAAAGTTACATCCATTATTGATAACAGCGATTTTCATTGTTGAATTTCTTGCTATACATGCATTCCAGGACGGAAACGGCAGATTATCAAGAGTGCTGACTACTTATCTTTTGTTGAGATCTGGTTATGCCTATGTTCCCTACAGTTCTATGGAAGCAGTGATTGAGCAGAGCAAGGAAGGTTATTATTTATCATTAAGGCAAACACAGGGAACACTAAAAACAGATACGCCCAACTGGCAGCCGTGGATCCTGTTTTTTCTCAGGGCTTTGCGTCAGCAAAAGCACCGGCTGGAAGTAAAGCTGGAAAAGGAAAAATTACTCTTGGGACAATTGCCGGAACTATCATTACAGATCTTAGAATTGATAAAATCAAGGGGAAGAATAACCAACAGCGAAATTGTAACGATAACAAAAGCTAACAGGAACACCGTAAAAAAACACCTCGAAGCCTTGGTTGCTGCACAGCATTTACAGAAGAACGGAACAGGTAAGGGCACATGGTATAGCTTGAAGAATACTTAGGGAGTACTCATTCTCCAAATTATTTCGGGATAACTCGTTCAAGTTTATTTCTTACAACTAACTCATCAAGATTCACATCCCTGATTATTCGTTTTTGACTGTCATGCCTAAAATCGGCTTAGAGCAAGAAACAGTAAAAAAGGCAGAAACCACATGCGCACTGTTTCCACGCACTGTTTCTGCCTTTTTGTGCGGGCGGAGGGACTCGAACCCCCAAGCCGCAAAGCACTAGATCCTAAGTCTAGCGTGTCTACCAATTTCACCACGCCCGCATCTTATTCCCCCGCATAGCTCTTTTCCGGGACGGCAAAGGTAGGGAAATTCATTTCAAAAAGAAATCCAAAAGGACAGACAAAAGAAAGCATGTATTTTTTCTGTATTTTTGCAGTTCAATAAGAAAATCGGAGAACAATTTTTTACGGTAAATCAAGCTGT
The DNA here is from genome assembly GCA_903884185.1 of uncultured Chitinophagaceae bacterium. GTDB lineage: Bacteria > Bacteroidota > Bacteroidia > Chitinophagales > Chitinophagaceae > CAISDV01. Next base: position 1,702 of record CAISDV010000024.1, read on the forward strand.
TATGCGCTTTTCAAAACAATTCCTTTTTCTGATCCTGGTTGCCGCTTTTGCCTCCTGCAAGCATGGATCCACGAACGATAATGCCACGACCACAGTAAATGGCCGCATTAACCCCAAGGGCACTACCAGCTACAATTATGGCACCCACCTGGTAACAACCAGCGCCTACAACGCATATTTGGTGGAGAGTACCTCCATTAACCTTGATTCTTACGATGGCGATTCGGTCCAGGTAGTGATGAAAGACATGGGCATCAGGCAAAACCCGGGACCGGAACTGTACAATGTCATCCAGATCACACCACTTTAGTCTAAACCTATTTCCCAGTAATAATTTTTTACCAAAAATCCCCCATGGCCACCAAAACGTATAAGGCATCGGTACTTGTAGCTGAAGATGAAGAGAGCCTGCGCGAAGCCCTGAAGCTGAACCTGGAACTGGAAGGGTATGAAGTAACAACGGTAGACAACGGCCCTGCCGTGATCAAAACGGTAAAGAACGAATACTTTGATCTCATAGTGCTGGACATCATGCTGCCTGACATGGATGGTATAACGGTGTGCGAAACCATCAGGATGCAGCATAATGATGTTCCCATACTTTTTCTTTCCGCGCGCAACAGCAGTGCAGACCGGGTAGAAGGGCTGAAGAAAGGCGGCGATGACTACCTCACCAAACCCTTTAATCTCGAAGAGCTATTGCTGCGGGTGGACAAAC
>CAISDV010000025.1 GCA_903884185.1 uncultured Chitinophagaceae bacterium
AGGTTGGCAGTAGGGTAGCCAAGTGTTCTTCCGAGTTTATTTCCTTCGATCACCAATCCTTCAAAAAAATAATGATAACCCAATAGACTATTCGCAGTTTCAATATCACTTGCCAGCAAAGATTCGCGGATGCGGGTAGAACTGATGGCCACTTCATTCATTACCTGGCCGGGTATTTCCTTCACCTTAAAACCTAACGACTCACCATATTGATTCATTAGGTGATAATCACCTTCACGGCTCTTACCAAAATGATGATCATACCCGAGGATAACTGTGTGCGGATTAAAATGTTTGTAAAGAAATTCTTTTATATACTGCTCAGCCGTCTGGTTCGCAAATGCATAATTAAAAGTAACCACCACCAGGTGATCAATGCCCGCATGCTCAAGTAATTCTATTTTTTCTTCGGGAGTGGCCAGCAAGCGAATATCGCCGGGTATGGATGAGATCACTTTTCGCGGATGCGGATGAAAAGTAATGATGACGGTCTCACCACTGATCTTTTCGGCCTCTTCCTTTAGCTGCGTAATGATCTGCCGGTGCCCAAGGTGAACACCATCAAACGTACCGATCGTAACCACTGCATTTTTAAAACGGGGCAATGCTGCCAGGTCGTAATGAACTTTCATAATTGGGTGCAAAACTAAATGATTTGTGAATAGTGAATAGACAAGTACATTTGCCCCGTAATCAATCCTAAAAAAGTCGCATGTCATTGTATTCAAAAAGAGGGGTTTCCGCACAGAAAGAAGAAGTGCATGCGGCTACCAGGAAACTGGACCAGGGGCTGTTTCCCAACGCTTTTTGCAAGCTCTACCCCGATTTCCTGGGGGATGATAAAGACTGGGTCAATATCAGCCATGCCGATGGCGCAGGCACCAAGAGCATCCTGGCTTATTTATATTGGAAGGAAACGGGCGATACATCTGTGTGGAAAGGAATTGCGCAGGATGCTGTGGCAATGAACCTGGATGACCTGTTATGTGTGGGGGTCTATGATAAACTACTGTTCTCTTCCACCATCGACAGAAATAAAAAAATGATTCCCGGCGAAGTGCTGGAAGCTGTGATCAATGGCACACAGGAATTCTTTGACCAGTTAAAACAATTTGGAGTCAATATTCATTATCTCGGTGGAGAAACGGCAGATGTGGGCGACCTGGTAAGAACTATAGCTGTGAACGGTACTATGACTGCACGATGGCCCGCATCAAAGATCATCACCAATGAAAAGATCGCTCCGGGTGATGTGATCGTTGGGTTTTCAAGCAGTGGCAAAGCAAGTTATGAAACGGAATATAACAGTGGGTTGGGAAGTAACGGGCTCACCAGTGCCAGGCATGATGTATTGAGTAAATATTATGCTGAAACATATCCTGAAACTTTTGAACCCAATTTGGATAACGATGTGGTTTATATAGGAAAGAGTAGGCTTTCAGATCCCGTATCCCGTATCCCGCATCCCGCATCCCGTATCCCGCATCCCGCATCCCGTATCCCGCATCCCGTATCCCGTATCCAGCATCCAGCATCCCGCATCCAGCATCCCGAATCTCCTATCACAATAGGAAAGCTTCTCCTGAGCCCCACACGTACTTACGCTCCACTAATGAAAATATTACTGGAAGAACATTTTTCTGATCTCCATGGCGTGATACATTGCAGTGGAGGCGGACAAACAAAATGCATGAAATATTTGCCCGGCTCAATGCGAGTGATCAAAGACAATCTCTTTGAGCCACCTGAAATATTCAAGATCATACAGGAAAATTCGGGAGCGGCCGCTACAGAAATGTACCAGGTATTTAATATGGGGCACAGGTTGGAAATCTTTACTAATGAAAAAGCAGCTGCGGCTATGATCAGTGCTGCTAATCAATTCAATATTGAGGCACAAATTGTGGGGAGAGTAGAAGCTGGTAATAAAGAATTGTTATTAAAGGGGACTTTCGGTGAGATAATATTCTAAAGCATTACCCCCGCATTTAGCGGGGCAGGCTACGAGACAGGAAGACGGGGAGGTTCGCCGAGTTTAAGACATAGCAGTTATCTCTGCGTTACTCCCTGCCTCTGCGTCTCTGCGGTGAAAAGAAAGCAATATCTTTGCACTTAAATTCCAACCATGTCAGAAACAGTTGTATCACTTCGTAACGTAAACATTTACCAGGGCAATAGCCTTATCCTGCAGGATGTGAACTTCACGATCAATAAAGGGGAGTTTGTTTTTTTGGTAGGAAAAACTGGAACGGGTAAAAGCAGCCTGCTGAAAACTTTGTATGGTGAACTCACTTTAACCGAGGGAACCGGTTCTGTTGTTGGATTTGATCTTCGTGAGATGGATTGGAAGAAAGTCCCTTTCCTTCGCAGGAACCTGGGCGTGGTATTCCAGGATTTTCAATTATTGACCGACAGGACTGTACATGAAAACCTGCGCTTTGTTTTAAAAGCTACAGGTTGGAAAGATGAAAGGCTGATAGAAGAAAAGATCAATGATGTTTTGGATAAAGTAGGATTGAGAAGCAAAGGTTTTAAAATGCCTTTTGAAATGAGTGGTGGGGAGCAGCAACGTGTGGATATTGCGCGAGCCTTGCTCAATTCACCAAAACTTATTCTTGCTGATGAACCTACCGGGAACCTGGATCCTGAAACAAGTGACGAGATCATGCAATTGCTTTTCCAGATCGCAAAAGATTATGGCACTTCTGTTATCATGGCCACACACGATTTTATCATGATCAACCGCTATCCTTCGCGTATGCTGAAAACGGAAAGAAGCAAAGTGATCGATAGCGCTGCGGTGCCGGCTGAATAAAGCTCCTACTTATTTACCCCAATATGCAATTGATCACTACAAGAATGGCATCTGTTGCAGATGCTGAAATGATTGCTGCACTTAGCTCCTCTACTTTTTACGATACCTATTATTTGTACAATACACCAGAAAATATATCTCTTTATATTGAAGAATATTTTACCATTGAAAAGGTCACAGCAGAAATAATCGATACCAATAACACATTCATTTTGGCATTTCAGCAGGATGAATGTGTGGGATATGTCAAACTTTGTGAAGAAAATTTTCTTAAAGAGCTGAAAGGAATATCTGCAATTGAAATAGCGCGTCTTTATTCTAAGAAGAACCTGATTGGCAAAGGCGTTGGCAGAACATTGATGTTGTCAAGCTTTGATATTGCCATGCAAAGAAATAAGCAAATTATCTGGTTGGCTGTTTGGGAAGAGAACCAACGGGCCATTGATTTCTATCACAAAGCAGGCTTTAAAAAATTTAGTGAGCAGGAATTTGTTTTTGGAAAAGAAGTACAGAACGACTGGCTGATGAAGAAGGTTGTTTTCTAAACGCCCGAAGACTCAACATGTTCTGCTATCTCATTCATTGAAATGCCCATATGGCTTTCATCATAGACACATTCGCCGTTTTTAATAAGAAGCACTTGCGGAGATTCATGATACACATTAAAGTCGGCAGCGATCTTATGAGATAATGCCCTGTGAGCGATCAGGTCAAGAAAATAAAAATCAACCTGCGCGGCAGGCGATGCAGCTCTTTCAAGACGGCTTAATGCTACACTACTGGTAGCGCAACGGGTACTGTGTTTATAAATAAGCTGGGGAGCGGAATAAGATTTGCTGATGATAGCAGTCAACTGTTCTTCAGATGTCAGGGGTATCCAATTCATGATGTAAAACCGGCCTTGGGAACCAGGAAATTATGGCTTGAAAAAGTTTTTATTGGTGGTTGGGCAACCTTTGCGGGAGGGTGCACAAGATGACAATACAAGAACAGCCAATAAAAAACAAAGGGGTAATAAAACAATCTTTTTCATAAATGCTGGTGATTGGTATAAGGATGTATTTTGCATCTGTATTCAAAGATACGCATTGGAATGGATATGCTGCCTATATGGACCGGAGGGAGCGTTTTTTAACGAGCTATTGTAAATTTAATACATTGTCGCAGATATGAAAGTGCACTTTATTTCCGTCGGCGGGAGCGTCATGCACCAGTTGGCCATTGCCCTTAAACACAAGGGTTATACTGTAACCGGAACAGATGATGAAATATTTGAACCGTCGAGATCAAACCTGCAAAGAGAGGGCTTACTACCTGAAAAAATGGGCTGGCAGCCTGGTTTGATATCTGCAGATATGGATGCTGTGATACTGGGAATGCATGCCAAAGCAGATAACCCTGAAATACTGAGAGCGAAGGAGTTAGGGCTTACTATTTATTCTTTTCCTGAATATATTTATCGCGAAAGCAGGGAGAAGACAAGGGTAGTAGTGGGTGGAAGTCATGGCAAGACCACTACCACCAGTATGATCATGCATGTATTGAAAAATACAGGGAAAGATTTTGATTACCTCGTGGGCGCAGCACTGGAAGGGTTTGGGCAATCCGTTAAGATCACCAATGCACCAGTCATCGTTTGTGAAGGCGATGAATACCCTGCAAGTGTTATTGAGAAACGCCCCAAGTTTCATTTCCTGTTTCCGCATATTGCCATACTTACAGGTATTGCATGGGACCATATCAATGTATTCCCCACTTTCCCTTTTTACCTGGAACAGTTCATCATCTTTATCAATAAAATTGAAAAAGGCGGTACGTTAATTTATAACGAAACAGATCCTGTGTTAAAAGAACTGGTTGAGAATAACAGGAGGGAGGATATTTCTTATCAGCCCTATCATATTCCAACCCATACCATTGAGAATGGAAAAACTACCGTTACAATTGATGGAGTGAGTGGTCCACTCAAAGTATTTGGCGACCATAATTTATTGAATCTCTTTGCAGCACAGAAAGCCTGCGCTGCTTTGGGTGTGAGTGCAAAGGATTTTATTTCTTCTATCGGTTCTTTTACAGGAGCAGCCAAACGATTAGAATTGATAGCCTCCGGAACTTCCACAAATGTGTACCGCGATTTTGCCCATGCCCCAAGTAAAGTAAAAGCAACCATAGATGCGGTGAAACAACAATACCCCAACAGAAAACTCATCGGGATATTGGAATTGCATACATATAGCAGCCTTAATGAAAAGTTCATGAGTGAATATAAAGGCGCGATGGATAAGGTTGACAGCGGCATTGTATTTTATTCAAATCATGCACTGGAATTAAAAGGCATGCCCTTGCTTCCGAAAGAAAAAGTGCTGGAAGGATTTGATAAAAAAGGATTGATGGTGATGAATGACAAACAGGAATTATGGGACTGGTTGCAAAAGCAATCATACACAGATACCAACCTTGTATTGATGAGCAGTGGGAATTACGATGGGCTCGATATGCTCGGATTTGCCAGGGAGATTACAAAGGCTTGAGAAGTTTGAAGGGTTAGACAACTTTTAAAATCTTACATTCGCGCCAATACAAACACCCACTTGTTATGAAATTGCAACTGACCCGGCCCATCGCGTTTATTGATCTTGAGACCACAGGCATTAATATCAGTACAGATAAGATCGTTGAGATCGCTATTGTAAAAATTTTACCTGATGGAACAAAACAGGTGAAACGTAAACTGATCAACCCTCAAATGCCCATACCTGCAGGTGCTACTGAAATACATGGTATCTCGGACGAAATGGTAAAAGATGCTCCCAATTTTAAACAGGCAGGAAATGAGATCAAACAATTCCTTGATGGTTGTGATTTTGGCGGGTATAACAGCAACCGGTTCGACATACCTATGCTGATAGAAGAATTCCTGCGTGCTGGAATGGAGTTCTCTATTGAAGGGAAAAAATTTGTAGACGTACAGAAAGTATTTCACCAGATGGAACAGCGCACACTCAGTGCAGCATATAAATTTTATTGTGATAAAATACTCGATGGTGCACATAGCGCAGAAGCCGATGCACAAGCTACCTGGGAAGTACTCGAGGCACAGATAGAACGTTACCCCAACATGGGAAACACCCCTGAGAGCATTGTAAAATTTACAGGTGAAGATGAGATGGTAGACTTTGCACGAAGGTTTATAAAAGACAAAGGCGTAGAAATATTCAACTTTGGAAAACACAAAGGGAAGCCTGTAACGCAGGTTTTAAAAGAAGAACCTCAGTACTACGACTGGATGATGAAAGGTGATTTTTCCATGAATACAAAACAAAAACTCACTGAAATCCTGAATAGAACGCTGTTAAAAAAGGTGTAATGTGTAAAAGTCCCGGTGAAATGTTACAATTGCCCGACGCATGATCCTTCTTAAAGTTGTACTTTTAGCTTTGCTACAACTTGCAATTGGAAAAAATAGTCATCATACCAACTTACAACGAGAGTGAAAATATTGCATCCATCCTTGGTGCAGTGTTCTCACTTAACCAGGGCTACCATATATTGGTGATCGACGATGGCTCTCCTGATGGCACTGCACAAATTGTCAAAGATCTTTTCTCAACTTATCCCAATCAATTGTTTTTAGAAGAGCGTAAAGGTAAATTAGGCTTGGGTACGGCTTATATACACGGGTTCAAATGGTGTATTGCAAAAGGGTATGAGTATATTTTTGAAATGGATGCCGACTTCTCTCACAATCCCAATGACCTTGACAGGCTTTATAAAGCATGTAGTGGTGGATTGGGTGATATAGCTGTGGGAAGCCGTTATGTTCCCGGTGGGCAAACAGAGAACTGGCCACCCGACAGGCAATTGTATTCAAAGGGCGGTGCACTCTATACCAAATTGATCACCTGGATGCCTGTAAACGATCCAACTGCAGGTTTTGTTTGCTATAAAAGAAAAGTTCTTGAGACCATTAATATGGAAGCTATTCATTGTATAGGATATGCTTTCCAGATCGAAATGAAATTTGCCGCCTGGAAACTTGGTTTCAAAATTGTGGAAGTGCCCATCACTTTTATCGACAGGAAGATAGGCGTAAGCAAAATGAGCAAAGGCATTTTAAAAGAAGGTGTTTTTGGTGTTATCAAGATACAATGGCAAAGCATGTTTAGGAACTACCGTAAAAAAGTAGCTGCTACCCCCGGAAAGGTCATCTCTACCTCTTTTCAAAATGACCTGGCAGTAAACAGGAAGTAGCCATTATTGCCGTTTTTGCATCCATCCGTAAATATTCCCTCCATATTCTGTTTCTTTGAACCTGCTTATGAAACAGGCGCTCATCAAATTGCATATTTCCGTTTTTCTTGCCGGGTTTACCGGTGTGCTGGGCATATTGATCACACTCAATGAAGCATTACTGGTTTGGTACCGGATATTCCTGACAGTTGTTGCACTCATAATTTTATTGGCCTGGAAAAAAACATTGAAGAAGATACCACTGAGATCATCGTTCAGGCTATTTGGTATTGGTACACTCATCGCACTGCACTGGGTTTGCTTTTATGGTAGCATCAAATATGCGAATGTATCCATTGGGTTGGTCTGCTTTGCTTCTACAGGATTATTCACCGCTTTACTGGAACCCTTGTTCAATAAAAAAAAGATCAGTATCCCCGAAGTATTGCTGGGGATGATAAGTCTTCTGGGTATCTGCCTCATCTTTCATTTCGATAGCCGTTACAGAACCGGCATCATGCTGGGTGTAGGCTCAGCCTTACTTGCAGCTTTGTTTACGGTGTTTAATAAAAGAAGTGTTGACATTGCGCCGCCACAAACAATGATGTTGTATGAATTGAGTGGGGGATTGCTGGTGCTTACTTTGATCCTTCCTTTTTACCTGCATTATTTTCCGGCCACACATATAATGCCTTCACTGAAAGATTGGTCATGGTTGATACTACTGAGTTTGTTTTGTACTGTATTGGCAATGGACCTGATGTTGCAGGCATTGAAGAAAGTATCTGCATTTACACAGAACCTAAGCCTTAACCTGGAACCTGTGTATGGGATCATCCTGGCTTTTATTCTCTTTAATGAAAATGAGAAATTGAATGATAGTTTCTATGTGGGTTTTGGATTGATATTGCTCTCCGTGATTTTGCAGACAACACGGATTATCAAGTATCGGAAACTATAATTGCAAATTTTACCGGGGAGCCCGAAATTTCGGGCGCAGAGGCGGAGAGTGACGGGGAGTGAGTACGATTAGCAATTAACTTACAATAAAATTTAGCTCTGCGATTCTCTCTGTCTCCCTGTCTCCGCGGTGAAAAAAATCAACCCTACTTCAACTGGTACGCCATAATCGAATTCCTCGCAAACGTAGGCACATACACGATCTTGTGTACTGCATCATAACCAATATCTGCGGAATTGGTCTTCGTGCTTCTTGTATCAAATAAAGTCTGCACCTTGTCTCCTGTTACATAATACAGGATACCACTCCAGCTGGTTGCCAGGAATTCATTCTCTTTTACCATCTCAAGTCCGTCAGTACCACTGTCCATTCCTGTAGCAATGGTGGTTTGTTTTTTATCAGCGCTTATTTTTACTAAAGTGCCACTGGCTAAAACATACAGATCGGTGCCAACTGCGAGTACCCCATTTGCGCCTTTCAGGTTTTCGCCATAAGTGCTCACCACGCCGTTTTCAATTCGGTGTACTTTATTGGTTCTTGAATCACTCACATATACCACGCCTTTTGAATCAACAGTAATATCATTCAGAAACACAGAACCTTCTATAGGTATTTTCCTGATGATAGTGCCTTTTGCAATATCTATTTCCGCTACCCCTGAAATATCAGCGGCATACATGAAATTTTTATAACGGCCAAGCCCTTTGGGTGCATCCAGGCCCGTAACCCAATTAACATTAATGATCTTACCATCCAGTCCTACTTTGCCGATGGACCCATTACCATCTTTTACAGAAGCATCGCCATTGATATTAGATACATACAACACTTTGTCTTTTGCATCGTACAAAACAGACTCAGGCGTTTTTAATAAAGAATCCGTTTGCCAGAGTTTTACTACTTCGTGTTGGGCATATGTATTTACAGAAAGAAAACAAACAAACGCAGTTGCGAGGGTGGATAAGAATGATTTCATACAAGGGAGTTTATTATAAAAAGTATAAACGAAATATTTTCAAAACTTAATCCGTGTAATGTTCTTTCACCACCAGTTTCAACTCGCGGCTCACATCCCAGTTCTCGAATTCTTTTGCCACTTCACTCAGGAAACCTGCACCCATACTGCCATCAATGATACGGTGGTCGTAGCTGAGAGAGAGATACATCATATGACGAACACCAATAAAATCTCCTTTATCAGTTTCTATTACCATTGGCCTTTTCTTAATGATGCCCACTGCCATGATAGCCACCTGTGGTTGGTTGATGATAGGCGTTCCCATCAAACTTCCAAATGAACCTACATTGGTGAGTGTGAAAGTGCCACCCTGGGTATCATCAGGTTTTAATTTATTTCCACGTGCCCTAACAGCCAGGTCATTCACCGCACGGGTTAATCCAACCAGGTGCATCTGTTCTGCATTCTTTATCACGGGAACGATCAGGTTACCGCTTGGCAGGGCAGTGGCCATACCAATATTGAAATAATTTTTTACAATGATCTTATCGCCTTCTACTGAACTGTTGATCAGCGGGAAACATTTCATCACTTTCACCAGGCATTCAATGAACATTGGTGTGAACGTGATCTTAGTGCCTTCTCTTTTTTCAAAATCAGCTTTGATCTTGTCGCGCCATTGCACCATATTGGTTACATCGGCTTCTGCAAAACTGGTCACATGTGCACTTGTATTTTGGCTGTCCACCATGTGTTTCGCGATCAGCTTGCGCATCCTGTCCATCTCTATGATCTCTGTGCTTGGCTTAGGCGCTTCGGTTACAACTATTGGCCCGGTTTCTTGTGAAAGAGCGGCAACAAAGGGAGTTATTTCTATAGCCTCAATTTGCGGTTCTGTCAATACAGGCGTCTTTCCCTCTTTTTTATCGGCCAGGTATTGCAGTACATCTTTCTTTGAAACACGACCATCATTTCCTGTGCCCGGAATTCTTTCCAGTTCACTCAAAGGCAAACCTTCACTATTGGCAATATTGAGAACAAGAGGTGAGAAGAATTTATTATTGCCAGGTTTATTTTTTGTGGCAGAAGCTTGTGGCACATAAGGGATCTCTTCTTCCGGTTCTTTTTCAAGAGTTGGGGCGACAGGTTCTTCAACAACAATATTTTCTTTTGGTGAGGCAGCCGTTTCAACTACTACTTCTTCTTCTGCGCTTAAATCGGTTCCCTGGGCAGCATCACCACCGGTGTCAATTCTTGCTATCACAGCGCCCACAGGCACCACATCATTTTCCTTGAATAAAACTTCTGTAATGGTACCGCCGTAAATAGAGGGGACTTCACTGTCTACCTTGTCGGTTGCGATATCCAGAACGGTCTCATCTTCTTTTACAGTATCGCCTACCTTTTTATGCCAGCGAAGGATCGTGGCTTCCATGATGCTTTCACCCAGCTTAGGGATTACCAATTCAACTATTGCCATACGGTCGTACAGGTTTTAATGCGATTCCGGTTCGTTAGCTTGCCGGACATATTCCTGCGGGTCAAATGTAAGCAGATTTGTCCTGTTTTACAGTCCTTTAGGTGTGACGGCAATCTTTATCAAAAATAATTTTTAGAGGGCTGAAACCGGTTAACTATTATCCACAATTAACTGACGAACAAGGTTCAGCGCGCTGGCTGCTGTTAATTGAATATTCCGTGACCTGTCGAACCGGAAATTAAATTTTTGTGTCATCACTTTATCCTTTGATGCAACGGCTACCCAGGCCAATCCAACAGGCTTTTGCGGCATACCGCCACCTGGCCCCATGATACCACTAACAGCGATCACATAATCAGTATGCATCATTTTAAGAATACCTGCTGCCATTTCTCTTACAGTCTCCTCACTCACGGCACCATATGTGATCAATGTTTCTTCTTTTACACCCAGCGCTTCTTTCTTAACGCCATAATCATAGCTCACTACGCTGCCCATATAGTAGGCCGATGAGCCGGGAATAGAAGTAAGCAGGTGGGCGATATATCCGCCTGTACAACTTTCTGCTGTGGCAATGGTTTTATTTTTCTCCAGCAATAATCTTCCTACAACTGCTTCAAGAGGGATGTCCTCGTCTGTTACGAGATAAGTGGCGACCAATGTTTTGAGCGTTTGAAACTTATCATTCAATTCCTTATTCAAACTATCCAGGTTATCTCCTGAACTCGTCAGCCGTAACCTCACCATACCATGATTTGGCAGGTAAGCGAGTTTAATGTTTGATGGCAGGGCTTCTTCAAAATCCTTGATCATATCTGCTAGATAAGATTCACCAATACCTGCAGTTAATAAAGTACGGTGTTCAATAAATCCTGTCTTTATTTTTTCTTTGAGAAGAGGCAATACTTTGTGTTTCATCAGCCATTGCATCTCGGTTGGCACACCCGGCATGGCGATATATATTTTTCCGTCTCTTTCAAACATCATTCCCGGTGCAGTTCCCATTTCATTTTTAAGAACGGTGCAAACATCCGGCAGTTCGGCCTGCTTGGCATTTCTCTCGATCATGGGACGTTTGAGAATGTTTTCAAAAAGATGTTTGAGATGATCTAGTGTAGGTTGATGAACCACCATCTTCCCGCCAAAATATTCGCAGAGCACTGGTTTGGTAATATCATCGGCAGTAGGGCCTAATCCGCCTGTAAGTAAGATCACCTGTGCGTGTTTGCTTTCTTCATCCAGGCTGTCCCGTATATCCTGCCAAACATCACCCACTGCTACACGGTGTTTCACCGGGATGCCCACTTTATTCAGTTCCTGTGCCATCCAGGGGCTGTTGGTATCAATGACTTGGCCTATCAATAATTCATCCCCAATGGTAATGATTGTAGCAAAAATTTTTTCCATACCTGCGTTCGGTCTAATTTTAGCGCAAGGTAAATGATGAATCATGAAAAGATGGCAATTGGCAATAGGTTTATTGTTATTTAATATAACTGCGGAAGCGCAACCCGTGAGATCAAAACTGGAGACAGCCGTACAAAAATTAATGGCCGATAGCCAGTCGCGGCACGCCATCCTTGGATTGTATGTGGTCAAAACTGCAACGGGAGAGCCAGTCTATTCAATGAATGAGCAGATTGGGTTAGCCCCCGCAAGCTGCCAGAAGATATTTACCAGTATTGCTTCTATGGATCTGTTGGGACATGATTATACTTTTAAAACAAGATTGGGATATGATGGGGCTATTAACAATGGGACACTAAATGGAAACTTGTTCATCACCGGTTATGGCGATCCGTCTTTGGGTAGTTGGCGGTACAAAGACACAAAAGATACCGTGGTAATGAATAGATGGGTGAGCGAGATCAGTAATGCTGGTATCAGCAAGATCGATGGCGATATTATTTTTGATAATTTAAATTTTTCTTACCAGCCTATACCAGGCGGATGGATATGGGATGATATCGGCAATTATTATGGGGCGGGACATTGGGGGTTGAACTGGCATGAGAACCAATATGATCTTTTTATGAAACCGGGTGATATAGAAGGAGAAGATGCGTACCCTGATCGCAGCACCGAACCTGAAATTTCAGCCTCTTTATCGACTTTGGTGAAAACAGGAAAAAAGGGTAGTGGTGATAACGCTTATATTTATTTGCCGCCATACTCGAATAGAGGGTTTGTGGAAGGAACAATTCCTGCGGGAGTAAATGAATTTCATATTTCAGGATCATTGCCAGATCCTTCTATGACTTTAGGGAACGCTTTAGATAAAGTTCTTAGTCAGAACAAAATTAGATCCGGTAGAAAGTTGACGATATACAAAGAATACCCAATGGGGTATGGAATAAGGAATTCCACAACATTTTACATGCATCTCTCCCCACCACTTGACAGTATCAATTATTATTTCTTAAAACGGAGTATCAATTTATACGGCGAAGCATTATTGCGAACCATTGCCTATGAAAAAACGGGTTTTGGAAATACAGATTCAGGCGTAGCCATCATCAGAAGGTTTTGGCAGGAGAGGGGAATTGAAAGATCTGCCCTGCATATACTGGATGGCAGCGGATTATCGCCACAGAACAGGGTTACGGCGCATTCTTTGGTGACTGCTTTGCAATATGCACGTACAAAACCCTGGTTTGCCTCATTCTATTATGACTTGCCGGAATTTAACCGTATGAAATTAAAGAGTGGGAGTATTGCTGGCGCGAGGAGTTTTGCAGGATACCATACTTCCAAAGATGGCACTGAATATACGGTTGCCATCATCATCAATAATTTTGATGGTTCCTCGTCCTCTATCGTTAATAAAATGTTTGCGGTGCTGGACGAACTAAAGTGATTAACTTCATCAGCTAAACTAATTACCATGCCTGAACAGAATCTTAAAAACCATTCACGTTATGTACCCCTGTATCATTTTATCATACCAATAGTTCTTATATGGGTATTGGTACATACGATTGTTATGTTCGCAAATAGCTCGCATGATAACGTTTATGGGTTTTCTCTGGATGTAGCGCTGTTACTGGCACTTCTTCTTATGTGGTTTTTTCTCCGGGAGTTTGCGTTAAAGGCGCAGGACAGGGCTATCAGGGCTGAAGAAAATTTTCGTCATTTTGTTATGACAGGAAAACCGCATGATGGGCGCCTTGGCATGAGGCAGGTAATTGCATTGCGTTTTGCAGGCGATGATGAATTTGTTGCTTTAGCCAAACGTGCTGCAGATGAAAATCTTTCTCCTAAACAGATCAAACAATCCATCACCAATTGGAAAGCCGATAATAACAGGGCCTGATCAGTTAAAATAAGTTTGTAATTTATCCAGCAGCTCTTTGGGCATACTGGTTTTTTCTTTTGTGGTGGAACTGATGAAATATAATACCACCCTGCCTGTTGCGAGTAGTTTATCTTCTTCATTATATACTTCCTGGTGAAATTCTATGCGGTGCGCAAGAGGAAGTTCTTTTAATATTGTTTTGATGGTAAGCAGGTCGTCATATTGGGCAGGGCGTAAAAACCTTGTATGCAATTCAACAATGGGCATCACTACTCCCATCGCTTCCATGTCTTTATAAGTAAAACCCAAATGACGGATGCTTTCTGCACGGCCCACTTCAAAATATTGTGCATAATTGCCGTGATATACCACGTTCATTTGGTCGGTCTCGGCATATCTTACTCTTAATTGTGTGGTGGTCTCGTACATGGTATTCTAATTTTGGCAATTCATTTTGTTTAACAAATAATACGCTGTCTATCACCACTCCTTTCAATGTTTTTCACATTTTGTGCGAAAGATAAATCAAAATGTGTTGTTATCCACAAATGATGGAATGATGTTTGCGAGAGAGGGCTCTAGATTATCTTTAATTGCTTTTGGCTTTTTATTAAGAAAGAAACTGAAATCTTTGTTCAGCATTTCAAGGCCCTATGAATCAACTCCCCAAAATATCTTTTCTTTTTTTCTTTTGTTTGATGATGTGCAGTGCACAGGCTCAGTTCACTAAAATGAATGATGACCCTGATGCAAATTTCAAACAGGCAAAGGAACTTTTTCAGAAAGAACAATACAGCCTTGCATACCCGGTGTTCAAAGTATTGTATAATAATGGTACGGGTAAAAGCAACCTTCCAGTAACGGTTCAGCTTGAATCAAAATATTATTATATCATTTGTGGCTTGCAGGTAAATGATGCTTCTGCGGAAGGCATGGCTGTTGCATTCATCGACCTGGAACACCATACCCCGCGTATAGAGATGATGAGTTATCATCTTGCAGAATATTATTTCAGGGAAAAGAAATTTGGTGATGCTATTGCTTATTATGCGCGTACAGGCATTGATAACCTTGATAACGGGCAGATAGCTGAAATGAAATTCCACAAAGCGTATTCACATTTTGCTTTGCTGCAATTCAATGAAGCAAGGCCGCTGTTTAATGTGATCAGGCAGATACCTTCAGACCCTAACTATTACGATGCCAATTATTATTACGGATTCATTTCCTTTTCAGATAAAAATTATAAAGATGCACTGGCTGCATTTGCCATCGCAGAAACACAACCGGCTTACCAGAATATTGTTCCTTTTTATACTGCCGAGATCTATTATTTTAATGGGGAGCCAGATAAGGCGCTAGATGCAGCATTGAAAGCATTAAAGAAAAGCGGGCAGTTTTATGATATCCAGTTAAAACAACTCGTTGGGCATTTATTATTTGAGAAGAAGGAATATGCCAGCGCATTGCCTTACCTGGAAGAATATGTGCAGAAGAATGAAAAAGTAAGCAGGCAGGATCTCTATGAACTATCATATTGTTATTATGCTGCGCAAAACTGGACCAAAAGCATTGAAGGGTTTAAACAATTAGGTGGTAAAGAAGATTCCCTGGCACAAAACAGCATGTACCTTCTTGCTGATGCTTACCTGAAGACCGATCAGAAAGCAAATGCAAGAAATGCATTTCTTTTTTGCGAGACCAATAACAGTAACCGTACACAAAAAGAAATATCCACTTTCAGTTATGCCAAACTTAGTTATGAACTGGGTTATATGGACATCGCCCTGAAAGAATTGCAAAATTTCATTACCAATTATTCGCGCTCTTCTTATTTACAGGAAGCAAGAGAGCTGGAAGTAAGTGTATTGGCTAATACGAGTAATTATAAGGACGGGCTTTTATTGTTTGAAAGCCTTACCGTACAAAGTGAAAATGTAAAAAAAGTATTTCCCCGCATTTTATATGGAAGGGCAGTGGAACTCATCAACGACCAGCGCCTGGATTCTGCAGATGCTTTACTGACAAGGCTTTTGCAGGCACCGTACAACAATTTACAATCCCAGCCTGCTAATTTCTGGAAGGGTGAGATCGCTTACCGCAATGGCAATATTGATGATGCGGTTGGTTACTTAACGGTTTACCTGAAGAATCCCCAAATGAATGGCGATGCGAACCCTGTGAATGCAAAATATATACTTGCTTATTGCCAGTTGAAGAAAGAAGATTATTATAATGCGCAGAAAAATTTTGAACAGGTAGCAACTACGATCTCTTCATCATCTACTTCAATGGAACAGGATGCGTACATTAGAAATGCTGACTGTTATTTCATGGATAAGAATTTCAAGCAGGCCTTGAGCATGTATGAAAATGTGATTCGCTTAAATGGAAAGGATGCAGATTATGCATTGTTCCAGAAAGCGATCATTGCTGGGGCCTCTAATAGAAATACTGAAAAGATCACCCTGCTGCAAAGCCTGGATAAGCAATATCCTAATTCCAATCTCTTTGGCGATGCTAATCTTGAGATCGCAGATACTTACCTGGCAGATGAAAAATATAATGATGCCATCGGCCCATTGAATGCTGTACTGAAAAATAAAGGAGCCAGTGCATTGTGGCCACAGGCTTATTTAAAACTCGGAGTTGCGCAATTCAATTCAGATAAGTCGGCAGACGCGCTGAATAATTTCAAGCAATTGGTATCTAAATATCCTAACTCACCTGAAAGCGACCAGGCTATTGAGTATATCCGGAATATTTTTATTACGAACCAGAAACCCGGTGATTTTATTGCATTTATGAAACAGAATGGCAAGCCGGTTACATATAGCGAAGAAGATTCGCTTACTTATCGCGCAGCCATGCTGAGATATGAAGCAAAAGATTTACCTGCTTCACAGAAAGGTTTTTCAGAATATCTTGCCAAATTCCCTGATGGGGAGTATGCCATTGAAGCCAATTACATTTCGGCAGAAATTTATATGAACAATAAAGATGCAGCCCATGCATTGCCATTTTACAATGCAGTTGCAGCAAAAGCGCCGAATAAATATGCAGAACGAAGCGTATTATTGAGTGCACGCACTTATTATTTTGACCTGAAGGATTATGCCACTGCAGAAAAATATTTTATACAGCTAAAATCACTCGCCACACAACAGGAAAACAAACTGGAAGCCATGCGCGGCTTATTGCGCTGCCAATTCAAATTAGAACAGTGGAAAGATGCCGGAACCAATGCACAGGAATTGTTACAGGAAAAAGGAACTGCTGCTGATGATAAGATGATGGCGAATATGATACTGGCAAAAGGAGCGCAGTTAGATAACAAATTAGATGAAGCGGCAATCTCTTACAGGCAGGTGATACTTGCCGGAAAATCTGAATTTGCTGCAGAAGCGCAATACCGTATA